>WFSC01000241.1 GCA_015486185.1 Bacteroidales bacterium
CCTTCCTTACTCCTCGATACAGCCGTCGCTATGCTCCGCCCACTCGGAGACCGGGAGGTTCTGAGCTCTGAGCTCTGTGCCCTGAGCTAACTCTGTGCCCTGCGCTCTGTGCTCTATGCCCTTCGCTCCGAGCTAATCCGGCAACCAGGAACTATGAACCAGGAACCACATTTATCTTTTTCCTTTAACTTTTTTAGACTTTTTAACCTTTTCGACCCATCCCCTGCTGTATCGGTCTGTGTGAAATTTCTTTCATATTATATTTAAAATTATGGGTGACAGTAACAGGTAAATTTGTTTTCTTTCACTTATTTGAATTATTTTTATTCCCTCTATCTATCTGTAATCAGATTTTTGAATTTACTGTCTATGGATTCAACATATGAAACACTTTCCGGGAAGATACAGGGAGATCTTTACTGGGATGAAGTTACCAAGATCCTGTATGCCACTGATGCATCGGAATACCGGGAACTACCACTGGCTGTTTCAAGGCCGGCAAATAAGGAAGATATAAGCACGCTTCTGGCTTTTGCCAGGGATAATGAAATACCTGTGATCCCAAGATCGGCAGGGACTTCTCTGGCAGGACAGGTTGTTGGGAAGGGACTGGTAATAGATACTTCAAAGTACCTGACTCATATTATCGAATTGAACAAGGAAGAACACTGGGTTCGTGTCGAACCGGGAGTTATACCTGATGAGCTGAATCAGTTTCTGGCCCCTCACGGTTTGTTTTTCGGTCCGGAAACGTCCACATCCAACCGGTGCATGCTGGCGGGTATGCTTGGCAATAATTCCTGTGGATCACACTCCATCATTTATGGCAGTACACGTGACCACACCCTGGAGGTGGAAGCCATTCTGAGTGATGGCAGTGAGGTAACATTCGGGCCCCTGGACAAGAAAGCCTTCATGGAAAAGACCCGTCAGGATAACCTGGAGGGAAAGATCTACAAAAAAATCCTGGATATTCTTTCTGACAAGATAATACAGCAGGAGATCCGCAAAGAATTTCCACATCCTGACATTCCACGGCGGAATAACGGATATGCTCTTGACCTGCTGCTTGATACAGACCCTTTTTCCGGGAACGGGGTACCTTTTAACCTGGCAAAGTTACTGGCCGGGTCGGAGGGGACACTTGCCGTCACCACGGCTATCAAATTTAATCTGGTTCCTTTGCCTCCCAAAGAGAAGGGGTTGGTGTGTATTCATCTGAAGCAAATACCGGAAGCCTTCCGGGCCAATCTGATCGCCCTGAAACATCACCCGGGTGCTGTTGAGCTAATGGACAAGACAATACTTGAACTCACCAAAGATAACATTGAACAAAGCAGGAACCGTTTTTTCATCGAAGGAGATCCGGGGGCATTGTTGCTGGTAGAATTTGCCCGTGATACACGAGAAGAAATTGCCGCTATCGCCCGTAATCTGGAAAAAGATATGCGCCAGGCCGGGTACGGTTATGCTTTTCCCGTACTGTACGGTACAGATGTAGATAAAGTCTGGAACCTGAGGAAGGCAGGGCTCGGGGTTCTGGCCAATATGAAAGGAGATGCCAAACCTGTCGCCCTTATGGAAGATACCGCAGTGCGCGTGGAAGACCTTCCTGCCTACATGGAAGAGATCGACAAGCTTTTACGGAAATATAACAAATCCTGTGTTTATTACGCACATATCGGGTCGGGTGAGTTGCATTTACGGCCTGTACTGAATCTTCGCGATCCGGCAGATGTGGAACTTTTCCACACGCTGGGCGAAGAAGTGGCCCGTCTGGTAAAAAAATACAGGGGGTCTCTCAGCGGGGAACACGGCGACGGCAGATTACGGGGTGAATTTATCCCCTTGATGGTAGGGAAGCATATTTACGGTATTTTCGAAGAGATCAAGCAGACTTTCGATCCATACGGAATCCTGAATCCCGGAAAAATCGTCGATACACCTCCGATGAACAGGTTTCTTCGTATGGATCCCGAAATACCGGTGAAGGAAATCAAAACCTATTTTGATTTCTCTGCCACAGGCGGATATCAGCGAGCCACTGAAAAGTGCAATGGATCGGGAGACTGCCGTAAAACAGAGAAATCAGGGGGAGTAATGTGTCCCAGTTACATGGCTACCCATGATGAAGACAAATCCACACGGGCCAGGGCAAACATGCTGCGGGAAACGATCACCCATTCAAAAAAAACAGATCCCCTTGATGACCCCCGTCTGTATAATATTCTCGACTTATGTCTGTCCTGCAAGGGATGCAAGTCGGAATGTCCTTCGAGTGTTGACATTACCCGTCTTAAAGCCGAATTCCTTCAACATTACTATGATGCTCACGGTATCCCGTTACGCACCCGCCTGATTGCCTGGTTTAACACTATACAGAAAGCCGGAATGCTTTTCCCGGCATTGTATAATTTTTTTATGAAGAACCGGTTTTTTTCAGGGATTATCAAGAGGACCATAGGATTTGCCAGTGAAAGATCCATGCCCTTGCTGGCAAAACACAGTCTGCGGCATTGGGTCAGAAAGAATCTGACCAACCTCCAACCCGTTCATCCCGTGGGAAAGATATATCTTTTCATTGATGAATTTACCAATTATCAGGATGTTGAAACCGGTCGCAAGGCGATACTTTTGCTGACCCGTATGGGTTATCGTGTCGAAACACCCCGGCACGCCGAAAGCGGACGGACATTTCTGTCAAAAGGCCTGGTAAAGAAAGCCCGGCAGATAGCTATAGAAAATGTAAAAATCTTCAAGGATCTTGTTACGGAAGATTCCCCGTTGATCGGCATTGAACCATCTGCTATTCTGGGTTTCAGGGATGAATATCCGGATCTGGTTGGAGACCGGTTAAAGAATGAAGCAGAAACATTGTCACGTCATGCCCTTTTGATCGATGAGTTTCTGGCCAGGGAGATGTCTGCCGGCAAGATTCGGAAAGAATGGTTTACAAAGGAAAAGAAACATATCAAGTTACACGGACATTGCCATCAAAAAGCACTTAGTTCAACCGCATACACATTACAAATGCTTTCTTTTCCCGAGAATTATACGGTGGAAGAGATCCCTTCGGGTTGTTGTGGCATGGCTGGTTCTTTTGGGTTTGAAAAAGAACATTATTCCCTCTCCATGAAGATAGGTGAACTTGTTTTATTTCCGGCACTTCGCCACACCAGTGAAGAAACACTTATTGCTGCGCCCGGCACTAGTTGTCGTCATCAGATCAGGGATGGTGTTCACCGGGAAGCCCGGCATCCTGTTGATATCCTTTATGATGCATGGGCTAAGAAGGATATCTGATCTTTCTATCAGTCCACAATATTAAAACGGTCTCCATCAAGATGAACAGGAAATTTTTCACGGAAACGCTGTAATTCATGCAGGTCAAGGACACTGGTCAATATCCCTTCCCGGTTTACTTCGAGGGATGAGATCACTTCTCCTTTCGGTGAAATAATCATTGAATCTCCCGCGTAGGAAATATTCCGTCCGTCTTTTCCCACCCTGTTTACGCCGGCCACGTACACCTGGTTTTCAATAGCGCGGGCTATAAGCAATGTTTTCCAGACTTCACGTCTGCTTTCAGGCCAGTTTGCAATAAAGATCAAAAGATCGGCATCATTCCTGCTACGCGTCCATACCGGGAAACGCAAATCATAGCAAATAAAAGGTTTAATACGGAAATTGCGACAGGAAACCACTATTCTTTTATTGCCGGCGGCATAGTGCAGATGTTCATCTCCCATTCTGAACAAATGCCGTTTGTCATATATTGATTCCTCTCCTTCAGGAGAAACAAATAAGAGCCGGTTAAAATACCTGCCGTTTTCCCTGACGATATAACTCCCTGCCATACAGGCACCTGTTCTCCCTGCCATTTTGTGCATCCAGGTATAGGCAATTCCTTCGGTTTCTTCATAAAACCTTTCAGGTTCCATGGTAAAGCCGGTGGAAAACATTTCAGGAAACAATATCAGATCCGTGTGACCGGACAAGGGGCTTATCATTCCTGCAAGACGATTCAGATTTTCTTGCGGCTGTTGCCATTTTATATCAAACTGTACCAATGAAATGATCAATCTGCTCATACAGGTTATAATAAAAAAACAAAAAGGCGTTTGACAAACAAACACCTTCTTATCCCATTTAATCTAAAAGTTATTTTTTCCCTTTAATATCAGAATAATACGTATTAATAATATGGGTCATTAACGGTTGATAGAAATGCCAGTAGAAATAGCGTCCTTTCTGGATAAAAGGTACTCCCACCATTTGGCACACCTTTTCATAACCAGCAAAGTATGACGACCTCATTTTGATAGGGTTTTTGGCAAAATTGCCTGCAAAATAATAATGAGGATAATCCGTACTACTTTCAAGTACGGCCGGGAATTCATCCGGTATGGAATTACTTGTCAGAAGAGAATCTCCGATATCATTCACATGGATTTTGAAATAGGAAACCACTTTGTTGTTTCCGGGATCTACTACTTCAAACCAATAAGGGAAAGCTACTTTATAAGGCAGTCCGTATTTTTTCTGTCCATATTCGTTAGTATATATATATGGAATTTCAAAATCCAGGTCTTTTTGATCTTCGAGTACAACTACACGGTTATTAAAACTTACAAAGACAATGCCGGCATTTTTAAAAGCCCAGGGTTTATGGTACTGTTGCCTGTATATATCCATGATCCATTTGGGAAAACCGGGATTTTTAACAGAATCCAATGAAGTAAAATATTTACCCAGCCACTCGGTCCAGTGCAGATCAAACAAATTTTCTGTTTTGGTTCTTTCCAGCAGATCTGTAGGGTATGCGAGGATATTAGACTCCCCGATGATCATTTTCTTTCTTTTTTTCATCTCTTTCAGGAAAAGGTAATCATTATTATTGGTACCTCCGTAAATTTTCCTGGATCTCCTGGTTCTGTTATTTCCCTGGTACCAATCGTTAAAATACACCCCATAAGTATCTGCATAATAAGCCATATCAAAGGAATCCGCCATTTCTATCACCTTGGATAACCGGATCCTTTTTATTTCATATTGTTTGCTTCTTTTAGGCTTTAACGGGAAAAAACCGTAATAATCTTTTGTAAAATTATAACGTTTTTTATCTGATTTAATATATTTTTCATGTGTCAGAATCCAGTTAAAAGAGCGATGATTTTCCCTCAGGAAGGTAGGTACTGTTTTATCAAGGATAAGGATATTCATTTCTTTTCTTGGCTGGAACACCCATTTGACCAACATATACCCAGGTACCAGGGACACAATGGCCAGAATTATAAAAAAAGATCTTATCGGTTTATTCATAGGAACCAGAACTTTTTAGGTTAATTTTCAGATGTCTTATCCACAAAAATACAAACATAAATGTATTAAAATAATTTTAGATAAAAAATTTTAGCAAAAATCTTTTTATAAACGCCTTATCTTTCCTTTGGTCATTTATACTAAACAATCCTTAATTTGTTACTATTTCCGGGAAAAAAATACTTTTTTTAATCAATATCCATCTGCCGTATCATCCCCGCGATGATCGGCTCCACCTTCCAGTCGGTTGTCAGGAAATACCAGAACAGCATCTACCCTTCCGATAGATTTTCTCAGATGAAATTCATACCCTTTCTTTTTCAGTTCATTAATTGTCAAACTATCCAGGGCACTTTTCTCATAAAATATAACATCGGGTTTCCATTGATGATGGAACCTGCCTGCATCGACAGCTTGCTGCATGGTCATATTGTGTTCGACCACATTCAGGATGGCTTGAAAAACGGAGGTTATGATCGTGGATCCGCCGGGTGATCCGACTACCATAAACAAGTGACCGTTCTTTTCGAGGATAGTGGGAGTCATGGAACTGAGCATACGCTTACCGGGTTGAATAGCATTTGCTTTTCCTCCAATGAGTCCGAATGAATTTGGATAACCGGGTTTCGAGCTAAAATCATCCATTTCATTGTTCAATAAGAATCCGGCCCCTTTCACCACCACCTTATTGCCATAGCTGCGATTGAGTGTTGTGGTAACGGCCACTGCATTCCCTCTGGCATCCACAATAGAAAAATGGGTCGTTTCTTCACTCTCATAGCCTGGAGGATTTCCATGGGAAATGCTGTCTGAGGGGATAGCCCGGCCGAGGGAAAAGTTTTTCATTCTTTTCTTACAATAACCTTTGTCTATTAACTGTTTTACAGGAATATCCACATAATCCGGATCGCCCAAAAACTCGGCACGGTCGGCATAAACCCTTTTCTCTGCTGCCACCATCAGGTGAACGGTACGGCTTGTATTCCAGCCCCATTTTTTTACCGGCCACGGTTCAACCATGTTCAGTAACTGGATCAGGGCCACCCCGCCGCTTGATGGGGGTGGCATAGATATCACTTTATAATCTTTATATGTACCGGTTACTGCCTCTCTCCATACCGGTTTATAGTTGGCCAGGTCTTCCAGCGTGATCAGCCCTCCATCATATTTCATCTGGTCAGCGAGTTTTTCAGCCACTTCTCCCTGATAGAAACCGGCCCGGCCATTATCCCTTATCTGTCGAAGAGTAGCTGCCAGGTCTTTCTGAACCAGGGTATCACCGACTTTCCATTGGCCATTTTTTACAAATGCCGGAACAAAACGGTTGACACGGACAAAGGTTTCTTTTAAACGGTTGAAGTCATCTGCCTGTTTCCGGGTAACGGGAAAACCTTTTTCTGCCATGTCAATGGCGGGCTGAATAACCTTTTCCAACGGCAATGTTCCATATTTTTTAAGAGCGGCAAGCATCCCGGCAACGGCTCCGGGTACTCCTGTAGCCAGGTCGCTGTTTATGCTCAGACCGGGGATAATTTTTCCTGAACTGTCCTGAAACATTTTTTCATAAGCCAGCAATGGAGCTTTTTCCCTGAAATCAAGTGTTGCGGTTTTTCCATCTTTCAATCGAATAACCATAAAACCGCCTCCTCCGATATTACCTGCCGAAGGATAACACACTGCCAATGCAAAGTCGGTGGCAACAGCAGCATCAACGGCATTCCCCCCTTTTTCCAATATCTGTCTGCCAATATATGAAGCTTCGGGATGAGCCGAAACAACCATACCATGTGTGGCGACAAGGCCTCTGTTTTGATGATCGGGACCAGGATTGCAGGAAAAAAACAGGAAGAGCAGTAAGATAAGTATGCTGTTAATGTTTTTCATTCGATTAACCGCTTTGTAATTAATGATAATTATATATATACATATATCGGCTCCTATCGCTACTATCCCAGTTCACTTAATATTTTTACCAGTTCAAGGCTCATGATCTTTACTTTCCGTCCGTCCAGATGAATGATCTTGTCATGCTTGAATTCATTGATGGTACGGATAAAGCTTTCCTTGGTAGTGCCGGCCAGTTCAGCCAGTTCATTACGTGTAAGGGGAAATTCGAAGCTATAGGAATGAAAGATATCTTCAGCAAAATACAAAAGCACGTCTGCTATCCTGCCCGGAAGTTGTTTGTGTGTCTGACTATTAAGGCGGGTAAAGATATAGAGTGAATCCTGACTAAGCATCCGGATCAAATCCAGGGCAAATTTTCCGTTGGACAATACCAGATTATTAAAAGTGCCAAAGTCTATGATCAGTACCATAGTATCTGTAATTGCGGATCCTGAATATTGATACACACTTTCGGCATAAATTGTGTCCAGCCCCACAAATTGATTGCCTGTTATGATCTTTAGAGTTATTGAACGGTTCGATCCGTTTTCTTTATAAACCTTAACCAAACCGGAAACAACATACATGGCATGCGAGGTTCGGGTTTTTTGTCTGAAAAGAATCTCTTTTTCCCGATACTGCACCAAGCTGCTGTTCTGCATCAGGGTTTCCTTTTCCTGATCAGAGAAGTCCTTGAATATCCATGAATTCTTCAGGATATCAGGTACATCTGCCTTTGGATCTGAAGTACTCATTTTTTTTATCCGGATAAATATAAATAAAATATTTTTATCAAGGTGATATAAATTACTTAAAAATGGTGATCTATATCATCATATACTTGTTAAATATTCCGATAGAAACCTGTAACTTGCAGAAAATTCAAATAGTTACGAAAAACTTAGGGGATACAACGTGTCTGAAAAAAACATATTGGTAGTTGATGATTCGTCAACCAATGTTGTATTGTTAAATGCTGTATTGGCCCAGCATGGTTATGAAGTTATTTCAGCGCTGAATGCCAAAGAAGCCTACAGGATAGTAAACAAGCAAAAACCCGATCTTATTTTATTGGATCTTTTAATGCCTGAGATAAGCGGCTTTGATTTCCTGGAAAAAATAAAAAAAGATCAAAAACTAAAAAATATTCCCGTGGTGATTGTATCGGCTGTCGGCACGAAAGAAAATATAAATCAAACGAGAAGAATGGGAGCCATTCATTTCATTTCAAAACCTGTAAATGTAGATGAGCTCCTGAATACCGTCGGTAAGCTTCTTTCCTGATTGGATGATGATTTTCTAAATTAACCCCTTACTTTTATCTGTTTTTTTAATTTGTTAATGATAAATTAATATGGTGCATATTTTATTTTTTTTACATTTGTTTCGAAAAAAAATAAGGTATGCAAACACTCTACCTCTTCATTGTAATTGTACTTGTACTGCTTGCGATATCCGATCTTATTGTTGGAGTAAGTAATGATGCGGTTAACTTTCTCAACTCATCCATCGGTGCCAAGGCAGCTCCATTTCGCACCATTATTCTGGTAGCTGCCCTTGGGGTATTGGTCGGTGCCACTTTTTCGAGTGGTATGATGGAAGTAGCCAGGAAAGGCATCTTTCATCCCGAACATTTTTATTTCAGTGAGATCATGCTTTTGTTCCTGGCTGTTATGCTAACGGATGTGATCATGCTGGATTTTTTCAACACTTACGGACTTCCTACTTCAACTACGGTATCCATTGTATTTGAACTTTTAGGGGCGGCCGTAGCCATATCTATCATAAAAATTGTCAGAAATCCGGATGCTCCGCAGGATCTGGGCACCTATATCAATTCGGGTAAGGCACTGGCTATCATTTCCGGGATATTGGTATCTATTGTCATTGCTTTCCTTGTCGGTGCTATTATACAGTATCTGGTCAGACTGGTATTTACCTTTAATTATGAACGTACTTTCAAATATTTCGGAGCGCTGTGGGGAGGTTTTGCCTTTACTGCCATCACATACTTTATTCTGATAAAGGGAGCCAAGGGCTCTTCCGTCATAACCCCTGAAACACTGGCATGGATCAAAAACAACACCATGTTAATCATGGGGGTTAGTTTCGTCGGATGGACTGTTATTTTACAGATCGTACTATCGTTCTTTAAGGTAGATATTCTCAAATTCATTGTACTTGTAGGGACTTTTGGTCTGGCCATGGCATTTGCCGGTAACGACCTGGTAAATTTTATCGGAGTCCCACTTGCCGGGGTTGAGTCTTACGAACAATTTGCCGCATCCGGGGCTGCAAATCCCAATGGTTTTTTGATGACAGCCCTTGCCGGTCCTGTTAAAACGCCCACTCTCTATTTGTTGCTGGCAGGTTTAATAATGGTACTGACCATGGCTTTTTCCAAAAAGGCCCGTACCGTTACGGCCACCACCATTGATCTCAGCCGTCAGGAAGAAGGCCAGGAGCGGTTTGAGTCTTCCATACTGGCACGTGCTATTGTACGTCAGACAGTCGGCTTCTCAAAAGTTATAAAATATGTTGTGCCGGAAAATGTCAGAGTAGCCATCAACAAGCGTTTTGACCGTACCGAATATAACAAGCTCAAAAAGGAAAAAGGAGTTGCCTTTGATATGGTACGTGCTTCTGTAAATCTGGTCGTTGCCAGTATCCTTATTGCCCTGGGCACTTCCCTGAAACTGCCTCTTTCGACTACCTATGTAACCTTTATGGTGGCTATGGGTACCTCCCTGGCCGACAGAGCCTGGGGAAGAGAAAGTGCCGTATATCGCGTAACAGGTGTTATTGTCGTAATTACCGGCTGGTTTATGACAGCCCTGATCGCATTTACCATATCTTTTATAGTCGCTTATATCATATTCTACGGAAAAATATACGGTATTCTGGCTCTAATTGCCCTGGACAGCTATCTTATTATTAAAAACAGACTCGTTCACTCCAAACGGGAAGAAGAAAAGCATAAAAAAGAAGAACTGATCAACAGCGCAGAGGAAGTCAAGGGATCCGACGTATTCAATAAATGTAAATCAGAAACCCTCTCAATACTAAAAGAAACTTCTGATCTTTATTACATGACCATTGTTTACTTCGGTAAGGAAAACAGAAAAAAATTAAAAGAGATACAAAAAAAGATCGCTAACCTGAATAAGAAAGTAAAAGAGTTAAAAGACAATGTCTATTTCACCATTCGTAATCTGGAGGAAAACTCAATAGAAACAGGACATTATTATGTTCAGGCTTTGGACTATCTGCGTGAAGCCACACACAGTCTGACCTATGTTCACACGCCTGTTTTTAAGCATATTGACAACAATCATCCATTATTACCTCCGGACGAGATGGAAGAATTACAGAAACTTAATGAGAAAATTTCATCTTTGTTCACTTTAATTATTGAGGCTATACAACAGGATGATTTTGAACATATCGGAGATATTCTGGACTTTCAGCAAACCGTACTGGATACTATCAAATCATTACAGAAAAAACATGTCAAGCTGATCAAAAAACACACTGGGATTAAAACCCGGCCAAGTATTCTTCTTTTCAACATTCTGAGCGAATCAAAGAATCTGGTTCTCTTCCTGGTGAATATTCTGAAAGCCCAGCGGGACTTTGTAATATACCAGAAAAACAATCAAGCCAATTCCAAAGAAGATAAATTAAATAATGTATCCCGTCATTAACAGATACCGGATCCCGGATATTGGTTCCGCACTATAAAACAAGTATTACCGAACAGCTTCAGCAATCGTAACTTTTTAACAGGATTTTCGTTATAAACCTGAAACATAATTGTTGTATCTGTAAACCTGTATATCCATGAAAAAACTGATTATCCTGATCACGGCATTTGTATTGACTGCCGGCTTGTTTTCTTGTAAAAAACTTCAGAAGTTAACCCAGTTCAATCTGAAATACAATTCGGAAGTAACGATCAAGTCCACAGTAGGAATAAACATTCCTATTAACTTATATACTCCCCCGATCACAACCAATTCAGAGTCGGAATTATCAGCCAACAACACACATAAAAACCTGGTACAGGCCATCAAACTGAAAGAATTAAACCTAAAGATCAAATCACCGGCCGGACAAACCTTCAATTTTCTGAATTCCATCGAACTCTATATCAAAACCGACAGTTTACCCGAAAAGAAGATCGCGTGGAAAACAGATATCCCGGAAAGCGGACTTACGACGTTGACCCTGGATACATCCGATGAAGATCTGAAAGACTATATCCTGGGAGACTCCTTTACACTTCGTACCAAAACCATAACGGATCATCTCATTACGCAGAACACTGATATAGAAATAAATGCAGTTTTCTGGGTAGATGCCCGGATATTAGGATTGTAAAATTGCAGGTTCAGGTACCGGGAATCGTTTTTCCTGTTGATCATTCACCTATTAAGGTAATCACTATTTTTCTACTACCACCATGGCGGCGAAATTCGCACAGGTATATTCCCTGCCATGTCCCCAGATTCAGTTGATGACTGGTAATGGGAATGGAAACGGAAGTGCCTATAATAGATGATTTCAGGTGTCCGGGCATATCATCACTGCCTTCATAGGTATGAATGAAACGCGGATAGTCTTCCGGGACCAGATCATTCATAAAGGTCTCAAAATCACCCCGGACCGAAGGATCCGCGTTCTCATTGATGGTGAGTCCGGCCGAAGTATGCTGAATAAATACGTGCATCACTCCTTCAGCAGGCAGTATCCCTGCTTTTTCGAGGATAAAGGATGTGATCAGATGATATCCCTTAGGGAAAGGGGGCAACCTGAATTGTATCTGTCGAACCATGATCATAAATTTTGCGTTAAAATTACCCGTTTTTACAATGAAAACGAAAAAAAACAGTTTATTTTGAAGACCGGAAAAAGATTAATGCATGCCCAAACACATCTGGTATGTCTGGATTTCTCTCTTTGCCCTGACAACTACAGGGGGTTATGCTTTTGGGCAAACCGGTATAGGAGGAAGGGTCAGGGATAAGGACGGGCATATTCTTTCCAATGTGCATGTACACCTGTTGAATAGCCGGGAGGGAACTATCACAAATCAGGATGGCACCTTTTTCCTGCCTCTTCCACCCGGTGATTCGGTATCAGTTGTTTTTTCATCTGTCGGGTTTCAAGAGGTCATTAAAAAAGTGAACATACAAGCAGGAAAAACCTTACAGGTAAACATAGTTATGAAGCCTTCCGTAAACCCCATCCGAGAGGTAGAGGTTCAGGCCAAACGAAAGGAAGAAGGCACCATGCGCCAGGTAGATATCAAAGATCTCAGCACCCTCCCTACTCCGACACGCAATATTGAATCTCTCATCAAAACATTACCGGGTGTAAGTTCTCATAACGAACTGAGTTCCCAGTACTCTGTCAGGGGAGGCAATTTTGACGAGAACCTTGTTTATATCAATGATATTGAGATATACCGGCCTTTTCTGATCCGTTCGGGACAACAGGAAGGACTCAGTATTATCAATCCCGATCTGGTACAAAATGTTAAGTTCTCGGCCGGAGGTTTCAGTCCGCGTTACGGGGATAAAATGTCGTCGGTGCTGGATATCACCTATCGCAACCCGGACAGGTTCAGGGGATCTGCCTCGGTTAGCTTGTTGGAGGCAACAGCTCACCTGGAAGGAACCAGCAGGGATCAGAAACTTACCTGGCTTGCCGGAACACGTTTCAAATCGAACAGTTATCTGCTGAATTCCTTGGAAACACAGGGAGAATACCGGCCTTTATTCGGGGATATGCAGGCACTTCTCACCTATTCTATTAGTAAAAAAGTTTCACTTGAGGCCTTGGGAAATATATCTCTGAACAGATATCATTTTATTCCGGCCACACGTAAAACATCATTCGGTACCGTTCAAAATGCGGTTGCACTTTATGTATATTATGAAGGTCAGGAAAAGGATGCATACGACACCTATCTCGGGGCCCTTACGGTCAATTATCATCCGTCTTCCCGTCTCAGAATGAAATGGATCGCTTCCGTTTTCACCACATTGGAAGAAGAAAACTATGATATTCACGGGTACTATTCATTAAATGCCCTCGACAAGCAATTGGGATCCGAAACTTTTGGTGACAGTATAATGAATATCGGGATTGGCAGTTTTCTTGAACATGCCCGTAACCGTTTGAACGGATATATATATTCACTGCGATATATGGGTTCCTATAATCCCGGGCATCACCTGATCCAGTGGGGGCTTACCGGAAAATCCGAACAATTTGATGACCGGATCAGGGAGTGGACATTACGGGATTCAGCCGGCTATTCTTTGCCTTATAACGGAAAAACAGTGAACCTTTTTCATTCTACCGTTGCCACCAACCGGATGGTTTCCTGGCGGATAACAGGTTTTATGGAAGATCAGCGTACCTGGCACATCGACAGTGCCATTTTGCAGCTTCAGGGGGGCGTACGGTTTCACTACTGGACTTTCAACCATCAGGTGGTCATTAGTCCCCGCTTTCTTTTCACCTATCGCCGCACCCCCGGGTCACCATGGTCTTATCATCTGGCTACAGGCATATATGATCAGCCTCCTTTATACAAGGAAGCCAGGCGTCTGGATGGTACGATCAATACGCATATCAAAGACCAGAGATCATGGCATATCGTAGCTGGAACGGACTTTCACTTTACAGCCTGGAACAGGCCTTTTTTGTGGACGGCAGAAGCATACTACAAGGGCATGCGCGATCTTATCCCTTATTTCCTGGAAAACGTCAG
>WFSC01000242.1 GCA_015486185.1 Bacteroidales bacterium
ATTCACTGATCGCTTTCCGTATTCTTTTCTTTTCGTAATGGCCGGTTTTATCCCCCATATATCCCAAAAGAATGGCAGTAAAAGCTTTTTCTATGATCTCATATTTGATACGGCCATAAGTAACCGACACTCTCAGATATTCCTGATCATCAGGATCTTTCATTTTTATCTGTCCGGCCAGTTTCTCCATCTCCATCCAGATATCCACTGCTTCCTTTTTTTCATTAATAGCCATCTCCACCTTATTGTTCTTTATCAGATAATCAAAAAACGGATTCAGCACGTGCATATCCGACATAAAATGGTCGCGTATCCACCCGACGTTAAAATGCGCTTTGGGAATATCGATCAGACTGCAATGTCCTCTGACCACACCTTTGGCAGAGAGGTGAACCAGCCTGATAAAATCATCCATATTATCAGGGTCAACACCTATTTTCAAGGCAGCTTTTCTTAAAACCTGCAGTTCTGATAACGTAGTATCTTTTGCCCATTCAAGCGCTGTCAGGGCGTTCACATCACACCACATTTCGTTGGTGATATAGGGGCCCTGCCAGCCTCCGCCCCGCGACCAGGTCCAGACACCTTTGAAATGGGGATCACCTTCCAGATCTTTCACCCCCCATTTATCTCCCGGCTTCATAATCTGCGGGTATTCTTCAAAACCATTCAGAAAACCGTTGAATACATAGTCGGGGTGGGCTCCTTTACCATAATACTCAGGCTGACATTGGTATTCCACAATATATTGTTGTTTTCCTATGCCGAGGGTAGGATTAAAGGGCAACAGCCTTTGGAAATCCCCTTTGGGATACTTGATGGAGAAATAGAGATTTTTATGTGGTTTTATTTGATTGGTAATCTTCAGGTATATATCCGGACGGGTATGAAAAAAACCAAAATCCCAGGTACGGTAAAACAACTTCTTGTTCCATTTCACACAAACCTCATCCCTCAGAATATTGATCAGCTTTACATGATCCTCTATTCCCTGTTGTCCGCCACGTGCTACCGGACTTCCCCCTGCATGATAAGGAGTATCAAACAGATAAGTCTCTCCGAAACGAATGACCAGACCATCCAACTCCGGGAAGGTAGAAAAGATCTCGTCGATCTGTATCCTGATCAGCTTTTGTGTCAGGGGCTTGTTGATATCGGGGATCAACCTGCCACCTATCACACCCATGTTACCGGATCCCGGATTATCACGGACTATCTCATTTTTGTATTTTTCCAAAATAATAGTAGGTAAAACCAGAATATCCGTAAAAGCATATACGGGCATATTTTCTTTCTCGGCCACTGCCAGTTTCTTTTTTATCCATTTTTGCTTAGCCAGTATCCATTTACGATCATCAGACCCTTCGGGGATAATATCTTTTTCAAAAGAATCATAGGTTATGGCACACTGGACAAACCATTCAGGTACCATGGCCTTGTAACCTGTTTTTTTCAGATAAGCCGGATCATTGTACTTGGTTTTTACCGGTGCTTCTCCGGGATTATTGAAAACCATGTCCATGATCACCGGAAGGGAATGATCCTGGGTTTTTTGTTCCCGGGAGCAGGATAACAGGAACAATAAAGAAACAAGCAGCAGTATTGCCGGAAAACGTTTCATTTTAATTACCAGACTTTTAATTTAACATTCCCTTTTCCTGTATTTTCAAACGGGCCGGGTACCGGATGCTTATCATTCCGTAGATCCCCGAAATAGTCTTTATCAATTTTCAATGGAGAACCATCCGGGTTTTCAAACAACAACCTTGTAATCTTTGTTTTACCCAGAAATTTTGTCGTAATAAATGGAGTATCCGGAAATTTTATATTTTCCGGCAGAATAAAGGTAAGATACACATTATCCCTCTCCTCTTCCCACTGGATAGCCGGATCAAAGTCAGGCAACAATAAATAGTCCGGCTCCAGCCTGTAGGGTTTGGTACCGTTCAGATAAACATTTCCCGCTGCCAGTATTTCAAAGGAAGTATGGTCATAGACGGCGAGGCCCCGGTCATAGTGCCTGAAGCGTGTATCTCCGGGCAATTGTTTCCGTCCGGCATCTTTTTGCCTGGTAAATATATTATTGTAAAACCGTTCTTCTCCATCATGGATGTTCCGTAACCCGGCCACCTGTGTGGAATGGGGAAACATATAAGGCGTAAAACGGTTTCGTTCTTCATATACCTCCAGATAACCGGAAAAGAGATTATGGACAAAAGCGGCTCCTTCACTCCAGTTCCTCAATGATTTCGGGGAAAGAAAAAGGTTGTTATCTACCAGAAAAGGTCCGTGGCTCACCTCCACGAAAAGGTCCTCTTCCGTATTGTCATACAGCAAATTATCTGAAACACGTGTTCCCTGAGCCATCCAGTCGAGCCAGATCCCCCGTCCGGTGTTATGGATGCGGTTGTGCCGTATCAACACATCAATGGCCGCATGAATCTTGATCCCGGCGATCTCGGCGCCGGAAAACAAACGGCGGGTCCAGATATCGTAAATGTGATTATCATAAATCCGGCTGAATACCGCGCCCAGGCTCCCGACGATACCTGCCTGCTCACAATTGTAGATGACGTTATTACGGACAATATGTGAACCGGTTTTTTCTTTTGACCAGCCCTCTTTCAAAGCGCGGAAAATAACTTCATTGTAATGCGTGGCCCCGTCGATGCAAGGGTTTTTTGACCAGACGTTCTGTCCGCTTTTCCTGTCTTTGCCCAGCGTAATCCCCACACATTTCGAGTCGCTGATCACATTGTCCTCGATGATCCATCCTTTGCTCCAGTGCGTACCTATTAATCCGATCTGTTCGGCTGTGGGTGGCGCCCAGGGTGTCGCTGCCTGCCGCATGATAAAACCTTTCACCGTAATGTAACCGACTCCGGAATGATCCGGATAAAAACAAGCCTGCCTCACATTGATCTCCACCTGTTCCCGGTTGGGATTTTTCCCGTGAAAGTTGGCATAAATATAAGTATGACTGTCATCTGTTTCACAGTACCAGGGAAAAATCTCACTGCCGTCCACAGGAAGGGTCACCCCTCGCAAAACATTTTCCAGCGTGGCCGACTCATACAGGTATTGCCCGTTCAGATATACCTCTCCCGGATGATGGATCCGGCCTTTATCATTAAACCAGTCTCCATGAATGATCTCCTTATAGGGATTAAAATCTCCGAAAAAAGAATTGGGGATCGCCACTTTCCAAACATCTCCCCTGAACTTTTTCCATCCGGTGATCACTTCCGATCCCTTGATCACCACTTTTTCACCTTTGCCAGCCCGGTACACAATGCGCTTTGCATCCGAGGCACCCCCTCTCGGAGGCTTCACCCATTCGCGATACACCCCTTCATGGACAATAATAACATCTCCGGCCACTGCCTGTTCAGCAGCTTTCGAGATAGTTCTGAAAGGAGAAGCTATGGTCCCGTCCCCCTGATCATTCCCATGAACGGACACATGATACTCCCGGGCTAATACAATAATGCCGGAAAAAAGAAACAAAAAAGAAAGAAACAGCGCATTTTTTTTCATACCGGATCCATCCCCCTTTTCTTTGGCCCTCTAAAATAATAAAAAGAGAGATATATCATATGATCAAACCCACTTTCATTTTAATGAGGGATTTCCCCCACTCCTGTCTGTCACCGGCTCAGATTATTTCTTCCAATATACTTTGGCCTCATTCACATCACGTGAATTTGTACCGATAAAAATATCGAACTCTCCCGGTTCCCAGTCATAGATCATCCGGCTGTTGTAAAACTTAAGATCATCCGGCGTAACGGCAAAGGATACCGTCTTTGTTTCTCCCGGTTTCAGCAAAACCTTCTTGAAGTTTTTCAGCTCCTTCACCGGTCTGGAGATACTTGCCACCGGATCGCGGACATACAACTGCACCACTTCTTCCCCGGCTCTTTTGCCGGTGTTCGTAACGTTTACGGAAGCAACCAATGTATCATTTCCTTTCAGTTTTGTCTTATTAAGTATAATATTGCCATACTTAAAAGACGTATAACTCAGACCATAGCCAAAGGGATAAAGGGGTTCGTTGGGAATATCCAGGTATTTTGAGGTAAACTTAAAAGAATAATCCACCGGGCGTCCCGTATTGTAATGGTCATAATAAACGGGTATCTGTCCCACACTCCGCGGGAAGGATACGGTCAGTTTTCCCGACGGATCATAAAGGCCAAAAAGGACATCTGCCAGGGCATTCCCTGCTTCCGTCCCGCCGTGCCAGGCCTCGATGATCGCCGGTACCTGTTCGTTTTCCCAGGTCAGGGTCAGGGGCCGGCCGTTTGCCAACACAAGCACAACAGGTTTTCCTGTATGCAGCATAGCTTTAAGCAATTTTTTCTGGCAGGCCGGGATACCAATATCCGAGCGGCTGGCCGCTTCCCCACTCCAGCCCCGCGGTTCACCCAGCACCGCAACGATCACATCCGCCTGGCCGGCAACCTGTTCTGCTTCCTTAAGCAAAGCATCCGCCTTGTGCAGGTCTGGAACAATACGTGGCAGATCCGGCTTTCTGTTTACATTCAGCATATACGGATCATCCGTATAGTCACTTCCTCTGGCATACAATACCCGGACACTTTTCCCTCCGACATTTTTTATGCCTTCCAGGATGGAAGAAACCTTTGAGGTATCACGGGTAGCGGCCCAGGCACCCAACAGGTTCATCCGGGTATTCGCCAGCGGCCCCACGACCGCAATGGTGCCCTTCCGGGCCAGGGGCAATAAACCATTTGCATTTTTCAACAGAACGATCGAACGTTCGGCAACTTTTCTGGCTATTCTCAGGTGTTCATCCGACAGGATCACTTTCCGGGCCCTCTCTTTATCAAAATACTTATAGGGTTCATCAAAGAGTCCGAGTTTATATTTTGCCTCAAGCACTCTCCGGCAAGCCCCGTCTATCTCTTCCATGGTCACTTTGCCTTCTTCGAGCGCCTGTTTCAATGTCCCGATGAAAGCCTGTCCCTGCATATCCATGTCAATGCCTGCTTTCAGAGCCAGTACGGCTACCGATTCAAGGTCTTTGCCCACACCATGGTTTATCATCTCGTTGATAGCGGTATAATCGGTAACAACGAAGCCGCCGAATCCCCATTGCTTCCGCAACACATCCGTCATCAGCCATTTGTTACCGGTGGCCGGGATAAAATCCACGAGGTTAAAAGAGCTCATCACACTGCCTGCGCCTGCATCTACGGCTGCCCTGTAAGGTCTCAGATACACATTATACATTCGAAGGTGACTCATATCCACCGTATTATAATCACGGCCAGCTTCCGCTGCCCCATACAATGCAAAATGTTTCACACATGCCATAAGGGTATTGTTTTTCGACAGATCATCGCCCTGATATCCTCTGACATAAGCTTTTGCTACCTGCTCACCATACCAGGGATCTTCACCTGCTCCTTCGGCGATACGACCCCACCGGGGGTCCCGGGCGATATCCACCATAGGCGACCAGGTCCAGTTGATGCCGTCAGCACTGGCTTCTTCAGCCGCTATCCGGGCACTTTGCTCAATCAGGCCGAGATCCCACATACAAGCCATGGCCAATGGAATAGGAAATGTGGTAACATATCCATGGATAACGTCCCTGCCGGATAACAACGGAATACCAAGGCGCGATTCCTCCACTGCGATCTTCTCACTTTTCAGCCCTCCGGAAGCTCCTATCAATCCTTCCCTTATATATTCCTCTTTCCCTCCTTTACCGGATACCACCGGAAGAGCTCCCACCCCGGAAGAGAGGTTGAGTTGTCCAAGTTTTTCTTCCAGGGTCATTTTGTTCATCAGATTCCGGATAAAAGAATCCATTTTTGTTTTCTGGGCTATCCCCTGAACAGAAAAAGCCATAAAGGCAACCAACCATACTGTAAAAAAAAGATTTTTCATAATTTTTGTTTTTAAATTTATAGCTCAAGCTACCCCCTCCCCGTCCTTCCCTCTCACGTGAGGGGGAGGGTGTTTTCCTCAGGGTTTTTTATCACTGGTAACAGGTGGAGGTAATATTGGCCATTCATGATCTATTTTTCTTTAGTTAATCAAACCGGCTTTTTTCATTCCCTCCTGTACATCAGGCACCGACATAAACTCCTGCCAGACCATACCGCTGCGGAAATTCTCGATCATCAGCAATGTATTTCCCTGGTCAATGCCCAGATAACCGGTGTCATACCAATTCTGCAAAGGATTGAAAGCATCTGTAAAACCGTATTTTCCCCATATCTTGTCTTTGTAATTGGCATACATATAATTAAGAGCCGTTAAGGCATATTCCGGAATGAACGGCAGAGAAGCCGCTACGGCAGAGGGAGCTATCGTACCATTGTACGGTACGTCATAACCCAGGTAGCCATCCTTGCCGTTACTGGCCGTCCACCCCCATAACTCTCCGGGGAGGTCGTGTTTTTCACCCCAGTCCATGCAGTATTGACGGTTGGCTGTCAGGGCACGGATATCACTGGTCCAATAGTCGGCATATTTATCTTTCTTTCCCCTCAGGTCGAACCAGCAGGCCGGGAACTGATACAGGTAGGCCAGCGGTTTGAACTGTCCTCCGGGTGTCAGAAAGGCCGGAATATCTTTATACGTCACCCATTTATAAGTACTTGCCCACACCTTCCAGGATGAACAGGGAGCAGGATGGGAAGGAGATCCCAGGGCCAGCAAATAGACGATCATATATTCGTTATACCCGGTAAACCGGCCCGTCAGTCCATTTTCCGGGCTCCAGGCTCCGGCCATTGCTCCATCGTTCTGAAGAAACCACTCCCATTCGGCAGCCAGCCATATTTTGCGTGCCAGCTCTTCCACTTCCGTACCTCTGAAATGAACCATAGCCTGCAGGATCCCGGCCAACAAAATACCCGAATCGATCGTTGACACTTCGCTGCCGGCAAACCTCCTGCCGGAATCCATTTCAACAAAATGATAAAACAGCCCGTGCGTGCCTTCCACACAAAAGTCCTGATCATTTTCCGGATCTTTATAAAAACTTTGCAGCGTTGTAAGTACCCTGTCATAGACCTCCCGGTGATCCATCCAGCCTCTGGCATCCGCAATACAATAAGCAGATAAGCCAAATCCTACGGAAGCGATACTGCAGCGGTTGTCTGCAATACCGGCATCTGCGATCAGCCCCGTGGATGTGTTGAAATTATCCCGGAAAAATTCAAACGATCTTCTCTCTATTGAGTCCAGAAAATCTTGTTCGTCCTTTGTAAGATCATTCCAGGAAAGAGAATCATTTCCCGGCACTCTTCCGGTATTCTTTTGTTTGTTTTTCTGACAGCCGGATCCGGAAACGGTCAGTATTACAATTATTATAAATTGAATAAGGAACTTCACACGGCAAAAACAGTTTAATTTCCTGATAAGATCATTTGTTTTTCAAAGATAATAATTTCGTTTATCCTTTCACAATACAACAACAGTATATTATCCCGGAATATGCAACAGAAAATCTATTACGAGCTACAATTACTGCAAAATATATCACTTCGTTAGATTTTGAAACCTCACCATAGCGGTGCTATGCTTTCGTTTCAAAACCTTATATTTTATTGTAATTGTAACTCTCATGACGAAGTTCCATTGCATAATCCGGGATTATGAATCACTGGTGTCCGGGATAAATATTACAAATTTTTATAAAGCACAGTATAACTATATGTTATATCGATTTATAATAATAAGGAATTATATATCCATGTATCATATTTTTCCTGTCAAAGTTCCCTCACCCCAACCTCCTTCGACAAGCTCAGGAACCACCTCCTCCAAGGAAGAAAAAGCTTTTAATGTGCTGATACTGCAGTCTTTGCGTAACGGGCTCTTCTATCTCTGCGTAAAATTCCAAGCTCCAAACAACCAGACATCACCACAGGCTAGACTGCAAACCACAAATGTGCCCCAGGCACTCCAAACCCTAAACTAATTATGCCCTTCACAATTCAATCATTCAATCACTCAATCATTCAAGCATTCAATCATTCAATCATTCAATCATTCAATCATCCTAACCGGATGCTACCGATTCTCATTTCTAAAGCAATTATTCGTCTGTGTGTAACCTGTTACCTGAGGATTTATTATTTTAGTGGGTCATTAGTGAAAAAAATATGGGACGGGTTCATATCTTTATATCTATTTGCCTGTTGATCCTGACGGGTAATATATTTTTCCAGGCAAACGCCCAGGAGGAGCCTCTCTATTTTGAACACCTCACCCGTGACGACGGTCTCTCTTCCAACCGGGTAAATTACATAGCAGAAGATTCCCTGGGGTTTATCTGGTTTGCCACCGAGGAAGGGCTGAACAAATTTGACGGATATGGTTTTGAAACTTACAATAATTTCCCCTCCACCGGCAATAATGTCCCGGATAATGCGGTCACATGCCTGCTGGAAGACATCAAAAAACCCAATTTCTGGCTGGGCACCCACCAGGGACTGGTTTATTTTGACAGATATAAAAAACGCTTTAGCCTCGTACTGAGTAAAAGGATCAGATCATC
>WFSC01000243.1 GCA_015486185.1 Bacteroidales bacterium
TTTTTACAGTAAATATATTAATAAGCCGGGAGGACCGCTGAAGGATTTTCTGAATTTCGAGGTATTGGGATTGATATTTGGAGGCTTTATTTCCGGGGCTTTGAGCGGACGGTTAAAGTTTACTGTGGAACACTCTCCTAAAATTACATCGCGTAAGAGATTGTTATTTGCCTTTATCGGAGGTGTCTTGTTCGAATACGGTGCCTCCATGGCAAGAGGGTGTACCAGCGGGGCAGCTCTGAGTGGTATGACCGTCCTGGCAACAGGAGGATTTGTCACCATGCTGGCCATTTTTGGCGGTGCTTATATGTTTGCATATTTCTTCAGAAAATTATGGATTTAAAAAATTAATTATGGGACCACTAATACCACAGGGAATTATTGGAACGGAATGGAATTTTGTTATTGCATTAATTCTGGGAATGGCTTTTGGCTTTCTGCTGGAAGCTGCAGGTTTTTCTTCTTCCAGAAAACTGGTAGGGTTATTTTACGGATATGATTTTGTCGTGTTGCGGGTATTTTTTACCGCAGGCGCTACGGCTGCTGCAGGGATCATCCTTTTTGACTACTTCGGTTGGATAGATGTCAGTATGTTATATGTACAACCTACCTATTGGGGAGCAGCCATTGTCGGAGGGGTGATCATGGGATTGGGTTTTGTGACCGGAGGTTTTTGCCCGGGAACCAGTATAGCGGCTGCTTCTATTGGAAAACTGGATGCTTTGATGCTTGTATTTGGGCTATTTGTCGGAGCTTTTATTTATGGGGAAACCTATCCTTTATTAAAAGATTTTGTCAATAGTGGTAACCAGGGAGGAATCAAGGTGTATGACAGCCTGGGTATGAGCAGGGGATTCTTTACTTTTCTCCTCATCCTGGTGGCTGTTGGGATGTTTTATGCCGTACCGCTGATCGAGAAAAGAGTGAAAAAACCGGAATATTAACAATATAAATTATTACCATGCAGAAAGGAACCATATTTCTGACCCTGGTAGCCATAGGCATTGCTTTCCTCGTATGGTTACTGCCCGAAAGGCCGGAGAAGACCGAACTCTCGCCGAAGGAATTATTACTGGCCATTAAGGATGAGACAAGATTTTTGTCAACAGATGAGGTCGCAACCATGATCATAGGTCAGGACCCCAGTCTTCAATTAATTGATGTCAGAGAGCCTGATGAATACAAAAAATTTCATTTGCCCGGAGCTATAAATATTCCACTTGAGAAAATACTGGATGAACAGAATCTTGAACTCGTCGGCGCGGAGGAACAGCAACATGTGTTTTATTCAAACGGAACGATTCGTGCAAATCAGGCCTGGGTGCTTACCCGCAGACTGGGGTACGGTAATACATATATCATGAAAGGAGGACTGAACCGGTGGGTGGAAACCATTATGATACCTCCTGTACCTCCTTCTTCAGCACCTTCCGAAGCTTTCGACCAGTATGATTTCCGGCTTTCTGCCTGTCGTTATTTTCAGGGAGGTAAGGCAACGGCTCCGGTAAAGAAACAAACACCGGTAAAAGTTGTCCCCAGAAGGAAAAAGAAAGTGACTGCATCGGGGGGATGTTAGGAAGGTTGAACGATGAAGGTTGAACGATGAAGGTTGAGACGAATAATGAAATGATTTAAAAGATATGAAGAAGATACAGTTAAACGCTAATCACTGGGCAGGCATTTTGCTCCTGTTGTTGGTCATTTCCGGATTTATTTTCCCCAACAAGCCTGCAGATTATTATAAGTTAAGTGCAAAAGAAATGCTCCGGATAGCTTTGGCTAAAGAAGACGTAGTGACACCTGATAGTATCCGGAGTATGATAGAGAAGGGAGAGGACTCCTTCACCCTTGTTGATCTGCGTACACCAATGGATTATGTCAACGGACATATTGATGATGCGGTCAATATACCTTTGCCTGATCTGCTTGAAAAGGGAAATCAGAAATTTTTGAAAAACCAGGGGAAAACCATTGTCCTGTATGCGGATGATGAGGTAAAAGGTTGTGCTCCCTGGATGTTGCTGAAACAATTGGGTTATAAAAATGTTAAAGTAATGCTTGGGGGTTATAATTATTATATTACAGGAAAGAAGATGCCAAAGGAGATAGCAGGAAAATGCTATGATGAACAACCCCGGTATAATTATGTTTCTTACTTTAAAGGAAACAATTCTATTACACAACCTAAGAAGACCTTACTCAAACCGGTTGTTCCGAGGAGGAAAAAGAAACCCACGGCATCCGGAGGGTGTTAGGAAGGTTGATCGATGAATGTTGATCGATGAAGTAAGACTTAACAATTGAAAAAGCTCTAAATCTATACCTGGTTGAGGGCTTGTTGCAGATCGGCGATAAGGTCTTGTGTATCTTCAATACCTACTGAATACCGTACGAGGCCGTCAGTGATACCTGCTTCCAGTCGTTCCTTTCCGGGCAGGCCTGAGTGGGTCATTGATGCCGGGTGCTGGATAAGTGTTTCCACACCACCTAATGATACGGCCAGTAAGGCTACCTGCATGTGGTTCATCAGCTCTTCTCCGGCCTTATAGCCACCTTTCAGCTCAAAGCTGATCATGGTGCCAAACCCTTTCATTTGTTTTTTTGCCAGATCATGTTGGGGATGAGAAGGAAGTCCGGGGTATTTGACCCACTCAACTTTGGGATGTTGTTCTAACCATTGAGCAATTTCCATAGCACTTTTCTGGGCTTTTTCAACACGCAGGGAAAGGGTTTTTACACCACGGTGGACCAGAAAAGCCTGGTGTGGATCCATATTGAGCCCCATACCTACCATTACGGGTCTGATAAGGTTATATAACTCTGGGGTCTTTGTTACTATGATCCCCCCTACCACATCGGCATGACCATTGATAAATTTTGTTACCGAATGCAGGACGGCATCTGCGCCCAGATCCAGTGGGTTTTGCAGGTACGGGCTGGAAAATGTGTTATCAACCACCACTAATAGTTTATGTTCATGTGCCAGACGGGCTGCAGCTTTAATATCTGTCAATTCCATCGTGGGGTTTGATGGTGTCTCAAGGTATAAAAGTTTTGTTTCCGGACGGATATTTTTCTTTATGTTTTCAATATCTGAAGTATTTACGTAAGATGAAGTTACGCCAAAACGGGAAAAATGATTTTCCATAATGCTTCTCGAAGGACCATAAACAGATGCCGTACTGATCATATGGGCTCCTTGTCCCAGCAAAGCAAGATAAATAGTGGAAACAGCCCCCATCCCTGACGCAGTGGCGATTCCTCCATAACCGTTTTCAAGTGAAGCTATATTTTCTTCAAGGGCATGGATCGTAGGGTTCCCGATGCGTGTATAAATATATCCTTTTCTTTTTCCGGCAAAAAGATCCGCCCCGTGCTGTGCATTTTCAAAAGAAAATGTAGAAGTTTGGTAAATGGGTACTACAGCACTTCCCCATTGATCATCTTCTGACCCTGCGTGTACCATACGTGTATTGAATCCGCTTTTTTCTTTCATAACATGATATTTATGCATAAAACGTATAACTATGCGCAAAAGTACAAATTATTTTATCGGAAATGGATTTGCGATGATTGTTTAACAGCATAAAGCTAATGACAGGAAGCTACATGGTCCTGGCTTTTCGGAGTTCCCTGGCCATTTGGTTCGCAAAAATAAAATCATTAAGGGTTTCATTGTCAGAGTGTAATATCTCTTTATTGCTTCCCTCCCAGACTTTTCGTCCATTATGTATAAAAATAACTTTTTCTCCCATCCCCATTACCGAGTTCATATCATGCGTATTTATAATGGTAGTAGTTTGAAATTCTACTGTTATTTCCCGGATAAGTTGATCTATAAGAACGGATGTTTGCGGATCGAGGCCTGAGTTGGGTTCATCACAAAACAGATATTCGGGATTCAGTACTATAGCCCGGGCTAGTCCGACCCGTTTTTTCATTCCTCCGCTTATTTCTGAGGGAAACAGATGGTTTGCATTAGTTACATTCACTCTTTCCAGACAAAAATTGACCCGTTCCAGTTTTTCCTCATGGGTCATATCAGTAAACATATCCAGGGGAAATTTTACGTTTTCCTCTACAGTAGCGGAATCGAAGAGAGCAGCACCCTGGAAGAGCATGCCTATTTTTTTACGGATTTCCTTTTTCTGCATAAAGTCAAGTTTTGTAAGGCCCGTATCTCCGTAATAAATCTCGCCTTTTGTCGGTTCGTACAGGCCGACAATACTTTTCAGCAAAACTGTTTTCCCTGATCCACTGCGTCCGATGATCAGATTGGTTTTTCCTCTTTCAAAAGTACAGGAAATATCATCCAGGACTTTTACATTGTCGAAGAATTTGGTCAGATGTTCTACCCGTATCATGACAGGATAAGTTGTGTAAGTATCACATTAAAAAGCAGAATATTTACACTGCTGTAAACCACTGCACGGGTACTGGCCCGGCCTACTTCCAGAGCTCCCCCCTGAACATTATATCCCTGGTAAGCTGAAACCGTAGTGATGATAAAGGCAAAGACAACGGTTTTTATTAGAGCATAAACCACGAAAAACGGATTAAATCCGTATTGCACACCGTAAAGAAAATCCGGTACAGAGATAATTCCGGTAATAACGATAGATATCCAACCACCGAAAATACCAATAATAATACTGATAAGAGTGAGGAATGGATGGAAAAACATAGCTGCAATGATTTTGGGAAAGATCAGGTAGGATGCTGAATTTATTCCCATGATCTCCAGGGCATCTATTTGTTCGGTTACGCGCATGGTTCCCAGCTCCGAAGCAATATTGGAACCTACTTTACCAGCAAGGATCAGGGCGACCATGGTTGAAGACAGTTCAAGGATCAGAGAGTCCCGGCATCCCAGCCCGATCAGATATTTTGGTAAAAAGGGACTTTCCGTATTG
>WFSC01000244.1 GCA_015486185.1 Bacteroidales bacterium
ATGGCAGCCAGTAACAGGGACAAAAAAGGATGAAAATGATATTTTGATGCAGCCAGCACCATGAGAACAACAACGACGATCAGAGCAATGAGTATATACATGTTTTCTTTATTTATCAGACTTTGTTAGTTTTCCATTTTTAAAGATGACTTGCGAAATGATCTCTCCCGAACGATTATACCGGCGGGCTGTCCCGTTACAGTGAAAATGATACCAATGTGCTTCCGATTTTTTTTGTCCGTTCTTCCGGTATTGTGTGCGGGTGAAAGTTTGAGGTCCGGTATATTTGTTTTCCCAGGCGATGCTGCCATCCGGCCTGAAATATCTTTCCGTTCCTTTTTTTCTGCCCAGTAAGTATTCTGCCTCGTATTGTTTTGTACCATTTTCATAGAACCATGTTTCCTTTCCGTCCAGTAAGAATTGTCCGTTATCTGCGATGCCTCCATGCCATATAGCCCGGATTCCCCTCCCGGGATATTGCCGGTAGAAAGTTTGTTTTTTCCTGATCCTGTGGGCAGATGATCTCATTATTTCTGCTTCCGTTGTCTTTTTCGAAGGACTCAGGATCCATGCTTCGTTAAAGGCAAAGTGCAGGGCCGGTTCATTTTTGGAAGTGATCAGGTGGATGATCCCGTCATCACTTTGGGCCAGACTAACGTAGCCCAGGGTGCCTCCCTTCATTTCTTTTGCGGTTTCTTTTTTTACGCATTTCAGTGTGCCGGGTATTTTTTTGATCTTCCAGGTTTTTCCTTCGTCGGATGACAAAGCAACGAATGCCCCTCTTTGATGAAAACCTGCCGGCTGATAACCGTCTTTTCGCTGAAAGTCTCCGGCATATAATAATTTTCCGCTTTTCAGCCTGATGAGAGCAGGACGCTGTCCTCCTCCGAGGCTGGGGAAAACAGATTTTCTTATCTGCCAGGTTCTTCCCTTATCTTTTGAAACAGAAACAGGCATGTAACCGTCAATATCGGATTTTTTCCCGCCTACACCGTAGAATGTCCCGTTTTTTAACGGGACGATGGCCGTATGTCTGCCGCCTGTTCTTCCTCCGGTATCAAACCAGGTTTTCATATTGTCTTTGCTGGCCCAAAGGAATGAGTGGGCGCCGACCCCGTCACAAGCCAGGTAAACGGTACCATCTTTGTCCCTGAATACGGATGTTACGGGCTGTGGTGAAAACCCGTTAGTCACTTTGGTAATGACCGGGAAGTGAACCTGACTGAAAGTAGCACCATTGTCTGTTGATTCGACCCACTGGAAGGGATAGCCTCCCTTCAGGTGGTTGTTTCCCCAGAAAAGATATATTTTATTTCCATCGCGCCATAACAGGGGTGACACGTCATTTACATCCGGGAAGTCGATGATCGGTGTGGGTATATCCCATTCATCTGCCCCGTAACGCAGACGGCTTCCCATAAGCAATACTTCCGGATCATCTTCATAGACCGCGGAAAAATATACGGCAAGCAGGTCCCCGTTTGGACAAACTACCAGTGCCGAATGATGATTGTGCCCTCCCAGGGCAGGATGTAAACCGGCTGCTATGATCTCTTCTTTTGTACAATTGTCAGGAGGGACCGGGTGGAGGAATCTTTTTCTGAAATAAGGTTTGCCGGGCATCTGTCTTGCATGTACAGGTGTCTGCTTTACACACTGCTGAACAAAAGGAGGCTCGTTAATGGCAGGAGCGTTTTCCGGGTCTGCAGCCTGAACGATCCTGAATCCAATGGACGGACGTACATACCGGGCAAAGATGCCCGTTTTATACATCCGGTCGATAATCTGTTTGTCCTTACCGCTATAGGTAAAAGCCTGTGCAGGAATGATCCTCCGGGGCTGGCTGTTGTGTTGCCAATATAACTTCAGGACAGATGTCCCGCCATCGTGTATATATTGTATGATCACCGGATACTCTTTACCGGTTTTCATGTACATGGTGCCGGCAGGAAGGCTGTCGTTTTTCGTCTTGTCAAACAGTTCCTTTCCACCTATTTCAAGGGATGTCCTGTTATCGGTCTGAGTTGAAAAAGTGTAGTTGCCACTTTCCGGAACTTCAATAAAACCCTGCCATCTGGCAGTCCAGTTATTCATGGAAACCCATTTGACGGCAGATGAGTTGACTACCGGCAATGGGAAAAGTATCAGCGGTTTTTTCATAGTCAGATCATCAAATACCAATCCGTAAAGTCCCGGATTACTTTTTTTGAAGTTTTGACCCGTGATCCCGGGACTACTAAAATTAACAGGAACGGTAAATCCTGAAAAAGAAGGAGCGATCCCGGAACGGTTGGCAGGGCGGGAATAAAAGCTTTTGGGATATGTATATTTCTTTATAAAAATATCGGGTAATCCTCCCCTGACAACCTTGACTACTCCTGTGTCAGCTCCAACCGGATTGATTTGGGCTGCTCGGGGATAAGGCCCGTACCAGTCATAACACCACTCAAGGGTTGTGTCCGGCATATCCTTTACACCCGGGTTGTTGCCGGACCGGCAGACATATTCCCATTCGGCCTCCGTAGGAAGCCGGTAATGCTTCCCTTCCTTTGCGGAGAGCCACCTGCAAAATGCATTGGCATCATACCAACTGATACCTACAG
>WFSC01000245.1 GCA_015486185.1 Bacteroidales bacterium
AAACTACCCCTGCCCGAGTACAATTACCAGGTGGCTGGTATTGTGGTAGTTGAAGTTACAGTTGACCGTAATGGAAATGTCACCAAGGCAACCCCGGGGGTAAAAGGATCCACCACCCTGGATGAATATCTCCTGAGCGTTGCAAAAAAAGCAGCCCTTGCCTCCAAGTTTGACCGCAAACCCGATGCACCCGCTTTCCAGAAAGGAACCATCACATACAAATTTATCCTGCAATAATCGCCGGAGTAATGATCTTTGCGAGAGATTGATCACAAAACCTTTAACTTTATAAAACCGGAAAACATGAAATATTTTCTTTTACTCTTTTTTTGTGGAATATTCTTCCCGGGCGCTCTCATGGCCCAGGACCGTATTACCGGTAAGACCTTTGCCACCCGTTCCGAGGTTATCGCAAGACATGGCATGGCCTGTACCAGTCAGCCACTGGCTACCCAGGTAGCGCTTGACATCCTGAAAAAAGGAGGTACAGCCATTGACGCAGCTATTGCTGTCGATGCCATGCTGGGACTCGTGGAGCCTACCGGTGCCGGGATGGGAGGAGATCTTTTTGCCTTAGTCTGGGATGCCAAAACAAAAAAACTATATGGGCTGAATGGTAGTGGCCGTTCACCAAAATCACTGACTCTGAATTATTTCAAGGAAAAAGGATATACCCATATTCCGCCACATGGTCCCCTGCCTGTGACCGTTCCCGGATGTGTGGACGGTTGGTTTACCCTGCATGACCGGTTCGGCAAGTTGCCTATGAAAGAGATCCTGCAACCGGCCATCAATTATGCCCGTGAAGGATTTCCCGTAACCGAACTCATTGCGTATTACTGGCAGGGTAATGCGCGGATATTACAGAAATACGAGAATTTTAAGAAGATATTTATGCCCGGGGGCCACGCTCCGCGTAAAGGAGAGATCTTCAAAAACCCTTACCTGGCCAATACGCTGGAGAAAGTGGCATTGGGTGGCCGGGATGCTTTCTATAAAGGGGATATTGCCCGCACCATAGCTGCCTACATGAAGAGAAACGGAGGGTTTCTCTCGTATGAAGATATGGCTTCCCATCATTCACAATGGGTTGATCCTGTCTCAGTCAATTACAGAGGATATGATGTGTGGGAACTGCCACCGAACGGACAGGGAATAGCTACCCTGGAAATGCTTAACATACTGGAAGGTTATGATATTGCCTCCATGGGCTTTGGCAGTGCCGACTATATTCACCTCTTTGTGGAGGCAAAAAAGCTGGCCTTTGCTGACCGGGCAAAATTTTATGCTGATCCTGATTTCAATAAGATACCGGTAAGCCAACTGATATCCAAAGAGTATGCTGCCCAACGCCGGAAACTGATCAATCCCCGGCGCGCTGCGCGGAGTGTCCCGGCTGGGCAACTGGGACATGGCGAAACCGTCTATATGACAGTAGCCGACCAATGGGGGAATATGGTCTCTCTCATCCAAAGCAATTACCGTGGCATGGGATCAGGCATGACCCCCGACGGGCTTGGTTTTGTCCTGCAGGACCGCGGAGAACTTTTTAACCTGAAAGAGGGAGAGATGAATAGCTATGCTCCCGGAAAAAGACCTTTCCATACGATCATCCCTGCTTTTATCACCAAAGACGGCCAACCCTGGATCAGCTTCGGTGTGATGGGCGGTTCGATGCAACCCCAGGGGCATGTGCAGATCATCGTCAACCTGATTGATTTTGGCATGAATCTGCAGGAGGCCGGCGATGCCCCCAGGGTGCGGCACGGGGGCTCCTCACAACCCACAGGCGAGGTCATGAGCGATGGCGGAACCCTTTATATGGAAAGCGGATTTCCTTATGAAACCATCCGCGAATTATTGCGCAGAGGCCACAGGATCCAATGGACCATTGGAGGATATGGCGGTTACCAGGCCATCATGTGGGATGCAAAAAACAAAGTGTACTACGGCGCTTCCGAATCACGAAAAGACGGACAAGCTGCCGGATATTAACCCGGTTCACAAAAGACCATCTCCCGATCCATGCTTGTACTATTTAAAGAAAATATTTCCCTCAGGCCCTATAACACATTCCATATAGATGTGTCAGCAAAACGTTTTGTCACGATACGTACACTGGAAGATATTCAGGGCATCATAAAAAAAGGCCATATCCTACGCCGCACACTGGTGATCGGGGGTGGCAGCAATATCCTGTTCACGCAGGATTATCCGGGGCTTGTTGTGTACAACAGGATCGGGGGGATCACTCTTTTTAAGGAAGAAGGGGATAAAGTTATCCTCGATGTGGGTTCAGGGGTTACCTGGGATCGGTTTGTACAATATTGCGTCGATCATGGTTATTACGGTGCCGAGAATCTTTCGTATATCCCGGGTACGGTAGGTGCTGCCCCTATTCAAAACATTGGAGCCTACGGCGCCCAGGTTTCTGATATTATTCTCTCGATAACAGGGGTTGACTTCAGGACAGGAACGAAAAGAATTTTCCTTCGTGAAGACTGTGACTTTGGATACAGGAGAAGCATTTTTCAACTGGCTCCGGATACTTATCTGAATACTTCCGTGCGCTTTCGTTTATCTACCCAACCAACACTTAACACCTCTTATCCTGCCCTTGCCAATGAATTAAAAAAAATAAAAAATCCCGGTCCGGAAGATGTACGGAACGCTGTGATTCGTATCCGCCGGCGAAAACTGCCCGATCCGGAACAGAGAGGCAATGCGGGCAGCTTCTTCAAGAACCCGTTCGTTGAACATTCCTTATGGGAATCTCTTATAAAAGAATTCCCGGAGATGCCTTATCATAAATACGAAGATGACAAGTTCAAGATCCCTGCTGCCTGGCTGATAGAACAATGCGGATGGAAAGGCAAACAAAGAGGACAGTGTGCCACCTGGCCTTCCCAGCCTCTGGTCATTGTAAATCTGGGAAAAGCCACCGGGGAAGAGATACTGGACTTTGCACGTGATATACAAAAGAGTGTAAAAAAACGATTTAATATTTTATTAGCACCGGAAGTCAGGATCGTATAAATCTTATAAAACAACATCAGGTCCCTTCTTCCAGGGTCTTTCTGATGGTATCATAACCTGCCTTAAGGATTTCTTCGACACGTTCGCGGGTGACTGCCTCGGCATACAGTCTGAGTATGGATTCGGTACCGGAAGGGCGTATCATCAACCATTCATCTTCATTAAAAAAATATTTGAATCCGTCAAACTCCACTTCATGGGAAACGGTAAAATCTCCAAATCTGATGAATCCGCTGTTCCTGCATTTCTTCATAACCCGCTGTATTTCCTCCTGGGTCATTTTAAAATCCGCTCTTTCAAAAACAAAGTTCCCCGTAATCTCCTCTACTTCATTTAACAAATCACGGATACCTTTTCCTGTCTCTGTCATAAACTGCAATATCGTCAGACCCACCCATAGGCCATCTCTGTCAGGTATATGGGACATTACTGACATACCGCCCGTTTCCTCACCTCCCGCCAATACCTTTTCTTTTTTCATAATGGATGATATCTCCTTAAACCCGACAGGCACACGAACTACTTCCAGGTTATATTTTCCGGCTATTTCCTCAACTTTCAGGGTAGTGGAAAAACCCACTACCACTTTTCCTTTCCATTTACGGTATCCTGCCAGATAATGGATCAGCAGGAGTATGATATGGTGAGAATCAATATAATTTCCCTGCCGGTCAATCAGGGCAACCTTATCGGCATCCCCGTCAACGGATATACCCAGATCTGTTTTACCATCCTTTTTAACAGCCTCGCTGAATTCCATCAGATAAGACCGGACAGGATCGGGAGGAATATTATAAAAGGAAGGGTTTACCTCCGCATGGAAGATACGTGCTTCCGGAAAGAGACGCGGGATAATCCGCTGAGCTGCTCCGTACATAGCATCAAAGGCCAGCCGGTATCCGCTTTTTTGTATCTTCTCAATGTCAAAATGTCTCTGAACATGTTCCAGGTAGATCTGCTCAAGATCCGTATAAACGATTTTGTCCTTCAACAGGTTATTATCCCATCGAATGGTTTCCAGACTCAATTCATTGGCTTCCGGTATCAGATTTTCGATGATTCTGGTTTCCTGGCTGTCCATGGGGCCGCCATGAGGTCCTTTCAACTTGATACCATTATACTGTGCAGGATTATGGCTGGCCGTGATCATGATTCCTGCCTGCGCTTTCAGGGCTGTCACTCCGTAAGAGACCATCGGAGTGGTCACAAAATCAGGAGACAGGTAAACCCTGATCTCTTTCAGGGTTAGTACCTTGGCCATTGTTTCGGCGAACATTTTCCCGCCAAAACGGGTATCATAACCCACCACCACGGCAGATTCCGAAGCTTTGCTGCTTACGTAACGGGCTACAGCCCATGCTACCCGTGCCACATTATCCACAGTAAAACTTTCGGCTATTACTGCCCTCCATCCGTCAGTGCCAAACCTGATATCTGCCATAATTGTATTTTGAATACGAATCTAAATATACATTATTTTCATCAATTGACGGTAATCTTTAATTCAAACGCAGGGTTATGAACCCTATGCTTCTGTAAATCCTATCTGTAGATCCGTTTTTTATTTAACGCCCTGCGATACTTTCGTGCATAATGGTTATGTTCGGTCAGTGTTTTTGAAAAGTAATGATATCCCGAAAAATCATCTTTTGCACAAAAATAAAGATATTTACTTTTTTCAGCATGCAGCACCGCATCAATGGCAGCCTTTGAGGGAATTCTGATGGGTCCGGGCGGAAGCCCTGCATATTTGTAAGTATTGTAAGGCGAATCAATATTGAGGTCTTTTGTTATGATCCGCCGTCGGTCAAAGTCATGCAGCGCAAATTTGATAGTAGGATCCGCCTGCAGGCGAATGCCCTTCTTAAGCCGGTTCAGATATACCCCGGCTATTTGGGGCATTTCATCAGCATGGATCACCTCTTCCTGGACAATAGAAGCAAGGGTGATAACTTCCGGTGGAGTGAGTCCGATATTTGCAGCTGCTTTCAGCCTCTGCCTGTTCCAGAATTTTTTATATTCCCTGTACATCTTCTCTACGAAATGTTCGGCCGGAATATTCCAGTAAAACTCATAGGTGTCCGGGATAAAAAGGCTGATCACATTGGCCGTATCCATCCCGAAACGGGCTACAAAAGCCGTATCATTTAACAGGTGTATCAGATCTGCCGAGTCCAGCTCCAGCCGCTTTGCGACCAGTCCGGCCAGTTGTTCCTTCGTACGGATATTATGGATGGTTACCTTCACCGGTTGCTGGAAGCCTCCCCGTAACATATTGATCATCATATTATTGTTCATTCCCTGACGAAACAGATATCTGCCGGGATGAATAAATTCCGGATAATGCTTCCGGCGGGCCAGCAGATCAAAAGTAACCGGATGCCTGAGTACCGAATCCTGTTTCAATATATCCAGTACACCCCTGTAATCCGTTCCCGACGGGATCAGCACCACCTTACGCTCCCCCCCGGACAACCGTACATTTGGCATCCATACTACGACATAAGAAAAGATCAGGAACAGAAAAAAGGCAGAAACAATGATGTATAATAAAAACTTTTTCAAAAGAAAACCGGATTTGTTCATAATTATTAAACGGGTAAAAATAAAATTATTTTCCACGGGATACAAGTTTTGAATATCCCACCACCCTATCAACTCCTCAACTTACCAACTCCTCAACTTATTAACCCGTCTTTTATCTTTTTCCTTTCATCTTTTATCTTTTATTTATTACTTTAGCCATAACTTTATAACGAACATTTCCTATGGACACAGTTCTTGAGATACTCAAATACACCCTTCCTGCCCTGATCGTATTTTTCACTGTATATGTTGTACTGAAGCAGATGTTCAAATCCCAGGAAAACGAACGTAAGCTGGAAGTGGTATTGGAGAATCAGCGACTTATCACCCCGGTAAAACTGCAGGCCTATGAGCGGCTGGTCCTTTTTCTGGAACGCATCTCCCTCGAATCCCTCATCATGCGTGTCAACCGTCCCGGCATGACCGTACAGCAACTGCACCAGGAAATGCTCGCTGCCATACGTGCCGAATATGAGCACAACCTGTCACAGCAGATCTACATCTCAGCCCCGGCCTGGGAGGTAGTCAAGAATGCCCGTGCCAATATGCTCAAGATCATCAATACCATGTATGAAAAATTCAAGCCCGGTGACCCGGCACTGGAATACAGTAAAAGTCTTATGGAAGAGCTGGTGGATATGGAAAAGCAACCTACCCAGGCTGCTATCGAATACCTGAAAGGTGAAGTGAACCGCGTTTTCTGATAAAAAAAGACCGGCAGCACAGGCCACCGGTCTTTACCATATATTGTTTCGGCAGTTATAATAACTCTATACTACGTTTCACAAACGCATTGAGTTTTTCCCCACGCAGCATATTGTTGGCCAGCAGAGCCAGGTCGATCATCTGACCCACCAGCTTGCTCTTTCCGGCATAACCCCGCAGGATCTCTTTTCTTTTTTCTTCAAACTCATTGATCTTTTTCTCCAGTTCGCTGATCCTGTCTTTATCCTGCTGCGGGATCTCTTCTTCCTTTTTATCCTTATTGGCTTTTTCAAGTTCTTCTTTGGTCTTTTTTAACGGTTCTATCTTTTCCGTGATCTTGGATAAACGTGCAGCCGTTTTCTTTTCTTTCTCTTCCAGCACCTTCTCAATCAACGGATGACCGGCATTGACCACCAGATTGAAACTATCAGGGAAATTTCCGTAGATCCCGGCATCCCCGCTCAGGGCAGACATATCCTTCATCCTACGCATAAACTCCGATTGGGTAACCATCACCGGACTGTCGTTCTCGCCGAGGTTCTCAAAAACCACCATGAACTTATCCCTGTCAGGCAAAGCACTCAGAAATACCTCCTGCAGATCCTCCTTTTGCTCCGGAGTTAATTTCGACTCACCCAGATCTTCTTTCTCGATCAATTTCCCGATCACATCCGAATCAACCCGTACAAAACGGCTGTCTTTAAATTTGGTTTCCAGATGGTTCAGAAAATGCACATCCAACTGACCATCCATCTGCAACACATCATACCCTTTCGAACGTGCATTGTCAATGAAGGTATATTGCTCTTCCCTGTCGGTGGCATACAGATAAATCAGATTCTTATGTTTATCAGTCTGATTCTCTTTGATCAGGTTTTTATATTCTTCGAAAGTGAAATACTGGCCCTCTGTATTTTTCAAAAGGGCAAATTTCTCAGCTCTTTCATAAAACTTATCATCGGTCATCATCCCATACTCGATGAAAAGCTTCAGGTCGTCCCATTTCTTTTCAAACTCTTTGCGGTCATTTTTAAAGATATCCTGCAACCTGTCAGCCACTTTCTTTGTAATATGGCTGGATATCTTTTTCACATTCGAATCACTCTGCAGATAGCTTCTGGACACATTCAACGGGATATCCGGCGAATCCAGCACACCATGCAGCAGGGTCAGGAACTCCGGCACGATCCCCTCGACCGAGTCGGTCACAAAAACCTGATTGCTGTAAAGCTGGATCTTGTTTTTTTGTATCTCAAACTGGTTTTTGATCTTTGGAAAATATAAAATACCTGTAAGCGTAAAAGGATAATCCACATTCAGATGAATATAAAAGAGCGGATCATCCTGGGTGGGATATAACTCTTTATAGAAACTAATATAATCTTCATGTTTCAGTTCAGAAGGTTTTCGTGTCCATAAAGGCTTCGTATTGTTGATGATCCTGTCCTTGCCCGTTTCCACCATCTTTCCGTCCTTCCACTCCTTTTCCTTGCCAAAGGCGATCTCAATGGGCAAATACCGGCAGTACTTTTTCAGTATTTCTTCTATACGGCTTTCTTCCAGGAACTCTTTGGATTCATCGTCAATATGCAGCACAATATCCGTACCCCTGTCCTCCTTTTTGGCATCTTCGATCGTAAACTCAGGCGTTCCGTCACAGGTCCATTTCACGGCTTTGGTATCCGGCTGCCATGATTTGGTGATGATCTCCACTTTCTCAGAGACCATAAAGGATGAATAAAAACCCAATCCGAAATGTCCGATAATGGCATTGGCATCCTTTTTATACTTTTCCAGAAAATCTTCGGCACTCGAAAGGGCGATCTGATTGATATATTTATCAATCTCATCTGCTGTCATGCCGATACCTCGGTCGGACACCGACAGGGTCTTCTTCTTTTTATCCACATTCACCCGTATGGTCAGGTCCCCAAGCTCTCCCTTGTAGTCGCCCACCGCCGCCAGTGTCTTCAGCTTCAGGGTAGCGTCCACAGCATTGGATATCAATTCCCTCAGGAATATCTCATGATCGGAATAAAGGAACTTTTTGATAATAGGAAAAATATTTTCCGTGGTTACGTTGATTTGACCTTTTTGCATGTCCTTAATTTTTTTTAGTTAATACCTTTCTGATAATATTTCGCCGGGGACGGTTCAAAACCTGTGCCAGAAAAAGGGGACTGACATTTAGTCATTGCTTGCGCGGCTCCGCGCAGGCAATGATTAAATGAATGAATGAGTGAATGAATGAATGAATGAATGAGTGAATGAATGATGAATGGAAGGATGCCTGCCTGCCGATAGGCAGGAAGAGATAAAGCGAATTGGTCTAAGGGGTTAGAGTTTAGAGGATTAGGGTTTAAGGAATTAGAGTATAGAGGATTAGGGATTAAAGCACAACCAGGTCATTTATTTTTCATTCTTTTTACCAGTGTAACAAGACCAGTCACATATTCCTATGAAATATCAAACACCGGTTAAGTTTGCCAATAACACTCATCTACAAACTCATCCTCTTTTTCCTTCTTCTGCCTTTTCAGAAAAACCTCTACCTTTGCCCCCATGAGGGAATGTTACGGCCGGCGGTACTATCATAATGGCAGGATGCTTGACTGTCAACATTTTGATACACACCTGGTATTTGAAGGGGAATCGGTGTATGAAGTGATCAGGGTTATGGGAGGGACTCCTCTTTTCCTTGAAGATCATCTGCAACGTCTGCATCAAACCCTTTTATTGAGAAAGGAAAGAGCCGGCCAATCTGATAAAGAGATAACGGATGCTGTCAGACATGTAATTCTTGCGAACGGTATTCTGGAGGGAAATATAAAGATCATCTTTAACTTTGACCCGGGCCATGTCCGTTCTTCCCATTTTCTGGTATATCGTGTCGAGCACTTTTATCCGGGGCCTGAGATGTATGCCCGCGGGGTAAAATGCACGCTCTACCAGGCTGAGCGACCACAACCCACAGCCAAGATCTTCCATCACCACCTGCGACTGACCATCTACAACAAACTGATCGAGACCGGCATGTATGAGGCGCTTCTGGTCAACCGCCACGGATACATCACCGAGGGCAGCCGTTCCAATGTTTTCTTCATCAGGGATAATACCATCTACACAGCTCCTGACACTATGGTGCTGCCGGGGATATCCAGAGGTCATGTAATACGTATCTGCCGTGAGCAGTCCGTTCCCCTGAAGTTGCAGGCTGTCCCTATGGAAGATCTCCCCGACATGGATGCGCTTTTCCTGACCGGCACCTCCATCAAGGTATTGCCGGTAAATATTGTCGATGAACATGTTTTTTCCCCTTCCCATTATCTGATCCACACCCTGGGACAGGAATATGACAAGGTGATCGACGATTACATCAGAACCCACAAATTATAGAACGGGATAATTATAAATATAGGTATTTAAATACCTATTTAAATACATATTTAAATAGGTATTTCTTTTGTATATCCGGATTCATTCTACCGACTGTAGTTGCTGCAGTTTGTGATAATACCCCCGTTTTTTCATCAGTTGGGCATGGGTACCACGCTCCACAACCTCACCCTGATGGATCACACATATCTCATCAGCATTCTTGATGGTAGAGAGGCGATGGGCAATGACCAGGGAGGTACGGTTTTTCATCAGGCGGATAATGGCATCCTGTACCAGTTTCTCAGATTCGGTATCCAGAGAGGAGGTAGCCTCATCCAGGATAAGGATGGGCGGATTTTTCAGTAAGGCACGGGCAATGCTGATGCGTTGTTTCTGGCCTCCGGACAGTTTATTACCCGCTTCTCCAATGGACGTGTTATAACCCTCAGGTGAAGCCATGATAAATTCATGCGCATTGGCAATTTTGGCAGCAATGACCACTTTTTCCATAGGGACATCCAAACCCATAGTAATATTATTATAAAAGGTATCATTGAACAATATGGGTTGCTGATTCACGATCCCCATCAGGTTACGCAGATCCTTTATCTTATAATCCTGTACAGAATAACCATCGAGAAGGATTTTTCCTTTTGTTGGTTCAATAAACCGCGGCAGCAGGTCAGCCATGGTGGATTTCCCGCCACCCGACTCTCCTACCAGTGCCACCGTACTCCCCTTATTTATTTTCAGGTTGATATCCCTCAGGACATAATCATGATCATATCTGAAATAAACCCCTTTGTATTCAATAGAGTCCTTAAACTCGCTGACCGGTATGGCATCGGGTTTATCCCTGATAGGCTCTTCTTCATGCAGGATAGTATTGATCCGGTCAAAGGACGCCAACCCTTTCTGTATATTAAAATAAGCCAGCGAAAAGGATTTAGCCGGAGGTATAACCTGGGAGAAAATAACAATATACGCAATAAACTCCTGAGAAGAGAGACTGGATGAGTGATTCAGCACCATCCTACCACCGTAATACATCAGGATCATCATCACGATAGTAGCCAGAAATTCACTCAAAGGGCTGGAAAGGTATCTGCGACGATGTATCTTTTTCATGGATGAATAGTAGCTGGCATTCACCTGATCAAATTTTTCCGTAAAATTTTCTTCCGCATTAAAAGCCTTGATTATCCTGAATCCGGAAAGTGTTTCCTCAATAATGGCCACAATAGAACCCAGACGTCTTTGTCCGCCCATGGAAATACCGCGAAGGTTCCTTGCCACCTTACCGATAAGCCAACCGCTTATCGGGAGGAGGATCAGCACGAACAAAGTGAGTTTATAACTCATTACAAACAATGTGGTCATATAAAGGATTATCGTTATCGGAGACCGGAAGATCATATCCAGTGAACTGACGATTGAATTCTCAATCTCCTTTACGTCGGCAGATATACGTGACAGCACATCTCCCTTACGGGCTTCGGAATAATAGGAAAGGGGCAGGCGGAGCAACTTGCGATACAATGTCCCGCGCAAATCTTTTTCCACGCCGGCACGGATTGGTGCCATGTAATAATTGGATAAAAAAATGAAGCTGTTTTTGATAAAAGCCATCACCACTACGAGGATGGCCACCACAAGCAGTGCTTCCACTTTTCCCTGTTGCAGAATAACCTTACTGAGATAATAATTAAGGTTATGAATTAACGCACTGGCACTCAAATGAAAAGATACCGGTTCTGCCACAACAGGTTGCGTACCGAATAGGATGCCAAGGAACGGAGCCACCAGTGTGTAGGAAAATAATGCGGCAAAAGCCGAGAGAATATTAAAGATAATATTCCACATGGCCCGGACCCAATAAGGCTTTACCAAAGCAAAGATCTGTAGGAACTGTTTCATTTATACTCCGGTATAATTAAACGGTGTAATTTTCTTCATTTCTTCTTTCACATTACCGGAAACGTCCAATGAGTCGATAAAATTATGCAGGGTCTCTTTTGTGATCCGTTTATGGGTCCGGGTAAGTTCTTTCAGCTTTTCATACGGTTTGGGATAACCTTCCCTGCGTAAAATAGTCTGGATCGCCTCAGCTACCACATTCCAGTTATTTTCCAGATCTTCCCTTATCTTATCCTCATTAAGAATTAATTTGTTCAGACCGCGGCGAATAGCATGAAAAGCGATCATCGTATAGGCGAGCGGCATACCTGTATTCCGCAACACCGTGCTGTCGGTAAGATCCCGTTGCAATCTGGAAACCGGCAACTTGACTGACATATGCTCAAACAGGGCGTTGGCCATTCCCAGGTTGCCTTCGGCATTCTCAAAATCGATAGGGTTTACCTTATGCGGCATGGTAGAAGACCCCACCTCTCCGGCCCTGATCTCCTGCCTGAAATATTCCATGGCAATATACATCCAGAAATCACGGGACATATCGAGGAAAATGGTATTGATCCTTTTCATATTATCCATGAAAGCTGCCAGGTGGTCATACGGTTCAATCTGTGTTGTCACCCGTGTACGGTGCAGCCCAAGGATATCTTCTACAAAATGATCGGCAAAGTTCACCCAGTCGATATCCGGGAAAGTCACAACATGGGCATTCAGATTGCCGGTAGCCCCGCCAAATTTGGCTGCCCAGGGAATCTTCACCAGGGTAGCATACTGGTCCTCCAGCCTCCGGACAAATACCAGGATCTCCTTCCCTACACGTGTCGGGGAAGCCGCCTGCCCATGTGTGCGGGCCAGCATGGGAATGTCTGCCCAGTCATCTGCCATGTCTGACAGCTTAGCCAACAGACCCGTAAAAAAAGGTTCGTACACTTCCCGGAAAGCATCCCGTATCATCATGGGGAAAGCCGTGTTATTTATATCCTGGGAGGTAAGCCCGAAATGTATAAACTCCCTGTATTTTCCCAACCCGGCTTCGTCAAACCTTTCCTTCAGATAATATTCCACCGATTTAACATCATGATTTATCTTCTCTTCTATCTTTTTGATCTTCTCTGCTTCGCGGGTAGTGAAATCCATTACCCACCCACGCATCTCTTCATATTTATCCTTTGGAAAATCTTTCAGAGAAGGCACGGGGATCTCACAAAGTGCAATGAAATACTCTATCTCAACTTTCAAACGATAGCGTATAAGGGCATATTCCGAAAAATAATTTTCCAGTTCTCTGACTTTCTCGCGATATCTGCCATCAACGGGAGAGATAGCCAGCAGGGTGAAATTTTTCATGACCATTTTTTATGTTCTGTGGCAAAAATAGGAAATAAAGATGGAATAATGGAATGTTGGAGGGATGGAATGAGGGAATGAATGAATGAATGAATGAGTGAATGAGTGAATGAGTGAATGATAAAATGTTGGAAGATTGGAATGATGGAATGTTGGGGGGCAGAATGAGGAAATGATAAAATGAGTGAATGAGTGAATGAATGAATGAATGAATGAATGAGTGAATGATAGAATGTTGGAGGAAAAGTTGAGAGGTTGATTTGTTGAGGAGTTGATTGGCTGAAGAATTGGAATGTTAGTAATGGTTTTTAGTGATAATCCTAAAACTGTTATATCTTTGTAAAACCCACCGTAAAAAAAATGAACCCGCTGATGAAAAATATTTTATTGTTGCCGGCAATATGGATATTCTTTTCCGGAACCGTTTTATACGGAGTAAACCAACAGGTTGAC
>WFSC01000246.1 GCA_015486185.1 Bacteroidales bacterium
CTATATCATAGTCAGTATAATCCGACGGCCACAAACAGAATCCGTCATGATGTTTGGTGACCAATACCATATACTTCATGCCTGCTTCTTTGGCAATATGTACCCATTCAGCCGCATCAAAAAGGACGGGGTCAAATTCTTTGTACAGCGAGTCATAATCATTTTTTGGTACCAGGGTGCCGCGTGACCATCCGATCTCGGTGCCACGCAAGGTAACAGGGCCCCAGTGAATAAACATCCCGAAGCGCATTTGCTGCCACCGATGCAACGCTTCCTGGTTGGTGTATAACCCGGGATTGGCTTCTCCGCCGCCGGTAAGCTGCGCCTTTGCCCCGTAAGGAGCAAGAGCTGACAGGATCAGAAACAATAATGGCAGGATCCGCTTCCCTGTGCTGTAAAAAAGTCGTTTTAAAAATATCTCAGATATATACATACAAATAAGATTTAGAATAATAAAAATTTTCTGTAAATATATGTAAATATATAAAAAAGGAGGCCAATTGGCCTCCTTTCACCCTTAAAACAATATCTCAGGATTTTGCTTCGGGAGTTGCTTTCCCGAGTGCACCAAAACCACCAATCATCAAAAGGATTCCTGAGATAGCATCATTCCACATGTTAGGGGTATGACCCTGTAATGACGGAACAAAAGCAGCAATGATCAGCCATAAAGCAACCAGGCCGGATAACCATCCTTGCCATGGTTTTTGTTTGATCATCCAGAAACCGGCAATAGCTGCTACGATACCGACGATCAGATTGTCCCACATGTTACCTGTTGGGGTAAAATTTAAAAAGGCTGCGATAAAGATCCACACGCCTAAAATTCCTGTTGTCCAAGCTTGCCACATTTTTTGGTCCTCCTTATTGGTTAATTAAACATTTTATCTATCGAAATAATAGAAAACATAAATAATGCCATACTTTGTAATAGTCTGGAATATAGTAATATAAATTGTGTATGGAAAATATGAAAAGAATAATTTTACGCAATATGGGAACAAGGTTTTCCCGCTACAGATCATTTTACATCATAAGTAATTGAAAAACCGCAACCTAAAATGCGAAATATTATTTCGCACCTACTTTTTATAGTTCTCTGTATTAATATGATATTTACGGATCATGTTCTGTAATTGTCGGCGGTCGTAGCCTGTCAGTTCAGCAGCATGTGTAATGTTTCCTTTGGTTTTATGGAGGACATGGTCCAGAAACCCGTATTCCAGTTTTTTGTCGATCTCTTTGTATCGTTGTTTTTTTTCTGTTTGTAATTCCTCCTTGGTGGTTGGCACGTTATTCTCCCCCGTTTTTGTTACGTCCTGTAAATGGCTGACAAATTCCGAAGGGAGGGCATCGGGAATAAGCGTTTTTCCCGGTGAGAACAACATGGTATGCATTACGATATTTTCCAGTTCCCGCACATTGCCGGGCCAGGGATATTCCATAAACATTTCCAGCACTTTTCCGTCTATATCCAGGATATTTTTTCCGATATCTTTCTGATGTTTTTCCAGAAAATGCCGGGTCAGCAGCGGGATGTCTTCCTTGCGTTCACGTAATGGGAGGATACGTATATTGACTACTTTCAACCGGTAATACAGGTCTTTTCTGAACCGGTTTTCTTCAACTTCCTTATTCAGATCTTTATTGGTAGCAGCCACAAAACGTATATCCGTATGGATCACCTGTGTTCCTCCCACGCGGGTGAATTGCTGTTCTTCAATAGCCCGCAGGAGTTTTACCTGCATGCTTTTAGGCAGCTCTCCGATTTCATCCAGGAAAAGTGTGCCCTGATGGGCGAGTTCAAACTTCCCTTTTTTCTGGGCAGAGGCACCGGTGAAAGCTCCTTTTTCATGGCCGAATAACTCACTCTCAATCAGTTCGGCAGGTATGGCGCCACAGTTGATACTTACAAAAGATTTTCCTGCTCTCGGACTTAAATAATGAATAGCCCGGGCAAAAAGTTCTTTTCCTGTACCGCTCTCGCCTTCTATAAGTACCGGTACACGGGTGGCAGCTACCTGTTTTGTAAGTTCCAGCAACTTTTTCATATCCGGGTTGATGGTGATGATCTGACGGAATCCTTCATATTGTTTTAACTGCTCTTTTAATCTTTTGTTTTCATTCAGTAACGAACTGTAATTCAGAGCTCTTTTTATGGTAATGGACAGGTTCTCTAAATTTAATGGCTTGAGGATATAATCAAAAGCTCCCATCTTCATCGATTCTACGGCATTTTCAATGGTGCCGTAGGCGGTCATAAGTATCACCGGGATACGAAGATTCATTTCCCGGATTTTTTGTAACAATTCGTTGCCTGTCATCTCAGGCATTCGCAGGTCTGTCAGGATCAGATTGACAGGCTCATGTTCAAGGATGGATAAAGCCTGTTTTCCATTATTGGCGATGAGGATATTATAATTTTCCTGAAAATTGATCTTCAGGATGCGTGCGGAACGTTCCTCATCATCTACGACCAGGACGGTAGGTTTCATCAGATGGTTGTTATTTTCCATAGTTATACTTTATGCTGTTTTATTTTTTTGTGAAGATCCTGAAATCTTTGATGCGGGCAGATCAATGATAAATCTTTTTGTTTGCCCGGAGACCTCGAGATATATTGACCCTCCCACATTTTTTATAAGATTGCTGGATATAGATAATCCAAGACCTGTACCATCTGGTTTGGTAGTGAAGAAAGGATTAAAGATCCGTTCCCTGTTTTCAGAAGGGATCGGTATTCCGTCATCTTCAACAATGAAGCGGACACCCTGTTTGATGGATTCGACCCTGAATCTCAACGTGCCCTTATATCCGGGATCCTCCCTGCGCC
>WFSC01000247.1 GCA_015486185.1 Bacteroidales bacterium
CGATATAGTAGTAGAAAGTAAAAAACTTATAATTGAATACGACGAATATCAACATTTTACACAAGCAAGGAAAATAACTCTAGAAAATTATCCAAAAAATATCAAATTGTCATATTCTAAAACTGATTGGATTAATTCATGTGAAAAAATAAATGCCAAAGACAATTATCCGAAAGACAGGGATGAAAAAAGGGCATTTTATGATACTGTTAGAGATATAGAAGCATTTAGACATGGATATACCTTAGTAAGAATAAAACATGGGGACTTTGATTGGGAAAGCCCAGATGCAGAACAATATCTCCAGAATATATTTAGAATTAACACTAATATAAAAAAACACAAAATTGCTCGATTGGTCGTAACTGGACAACAATATGATAAAAAGGGAAATCCAAAATATTCAGAAATAAAAAAAGTAATTAATCAGTATCTACTCAATGTTAATCCCAGATTACGCATTAGAATAGACAAAAGGATACTCAAAGTGACGAGAATAATTCCAGATACCAGTGAACCATTCTCTCCTTTTGAGTTTAAGTGCCAGTTTTAATATCGTATATCGGCCATCCCTGGTCAAATATGCACCTATCGCAAAGGTATTATAGCGGATAGTGGAAAGACGCTGTTGCACATTATCACTCATAATAAACCTTCGGAACAAGTTCATAAGATTATATGCTATCATTACGAAGTTCAAGGCAGCTTCCGTAGCATAAAAATCATGCAGGTTGAAGGCATTCAATCCAAAATCATAATCCAGTTCCTTGATCCTGTTTTCAGCCTCTGCACGATGTCTGTACAAACGCCACACCTCTGCAGCCGGGAGTGTAAGATTTGTAACGTATGCACTATACCTGTATTGCCGGTAATAAGCTACTTCATCTTCGGCAAATGGTAACCGCAGTTGCTTGCCTGTGGCCGATGGACGAAGATTTACATTTTGCCTGACAAGTACCAACCTACGTGGTTTATCCCACAAAGGACTCTGATAATGTGTAGTAGCTACTTCCACCCCTTCAGATAACCGTATCCAGTTATGTTTACTGCGCAATAATTGTTTGATCGGTGGATAAAATTTTACCCCAATGATATAATTCATTGGTTTCTGCTCCAAGTACTCGAGAATATTCCTATCATAAAAGCCACTATCCAACCGGATCAAGCCAACCTTGATCCCTGATAGATTTGATAAGGTTTCCTCTAAAAATCCCACAAAATTATTCGTTGTATAACTATCTCCCCGTCGCAGCCAAAAATTTACTACCATATTCACATCTGCCAAAAAGGCCAGTAACGGATGGTGGGACGAACGTCCGGGTTTCTTCGGATTATATCCTCTCTTTGATCCTTCTTGTTTCCCATACCTTGTGAAAATAGAAGAATCGATATCCAGTGTCGCTTCATCCATCTTCAGATTACCGAAAAACCATTTGTAAAAATATGGAAACACCTGTGTGTTACGTGCAAAATCAAATTTCCTGAAAAAGCGCTTATAAGTATCCTGACCGGGATGTCGATTCCAACCAAAAATCTTTGCCAATGGATAATCATGGCGTCCGATCTCGGTGTGAAGAAAACGGGTTGCCCCACACCATACGTTTACGATAAAACTTTCTATGATCACTCTGGCAGTGTAACTTCGGTTTGACCCTGCAGGGGGCAGGTTGGCACACGCCTCGATCACCTGGTGAAAATTGATTCTATCCATCATATTCTTCAGCAGGGCCATCCCTCCCCACGGAGTGATCTCTTTGTCTATAAAATCAATTTTTAATTCCATCTCTTTTTTGCAACTGTATCTATTTGTATATCACAACATAATGACTCCATTGGCTCTAATGCTACGCATTAGAACATTAAATTCATAAAGATATAATAATCAATGTAATACAGTTGCAAATTTGTATAGTTTTTTTTCATGTTTTTCTTACCAATTTAATCCGTTTATATACCGTGATTATCAATGCTTTCCTTTTTTACTCTTATCTTTAATGCGTAATCTGGGTTAAATATTTCTATTTTGTCACTATCTCTCTTTTTTCTTCAACCCCTCCGGGGTTGTATTGTTACGTCCGGCCCATTGTCCCCGGGCGTGACCGGGGCTACTTTCTTCAGCCCCGCCGGGGCTGTGCCCTGTGCCCTGTGCCCTGTGCCCTGTGCCCTGTGCCCTGTGCCGCCTCTATCCGTCCGTGTAATGTCTTTCACATAGGCACCTTCTTTGTCTCAACCGGTCCCTCTTTCACCGGGTTCTCCAGTCCTTTCTCCCCTTGTGCTTTTCTTCTTTCTATCAGCTCATTGATGTTCCTTTTCACCGTCGGACTGTCTTTCCACTGGGTGGTGCGGTACATCGCATAGCCACCCACCGCCGCCAGCCACATCGTCATCAGCACGCCCGGCATCCAGCTTCTTCTCCTCTCTGCAAACCATTGCAACATGCTGCGGATGAACGGAACCGCCGCCACTGTCAGACCTATGATGCTCAGGTACATATACCTGTCGGCCGTGATCATCTTGCGCGGCATCGGCAGCAGATGGATCACCAGCAACAGGTTGACCGTAAAGAACAGCAGGCCGAACACCGTCAGCCGGTTGCCCCGGCAGTACTGTTCCACACCGAACCACACCAGGATCGCCAGCAATACCGGATAGCTCCAATACATCGCCGGCAACGGTTCCCCCTGCATCATGGGATAGAAATAAAAATAGTACATCTTCACCGGCGCCAGAAAACGAAACACATACACCACGATACTGTGGGCGCCGAACACCAGCCGTTGTCCCAAAGGGTACGCATTCACCCCTGCGATATGCCCCAGGCCGTTGCGCGAGGAGAAATACCACATCAGCAACGCCACCGCAACGAATGGCACTTTCTCCACCACCACCGGCCGCAGCCAGGTGCGCGGTGACAGCCCGAGGGTGCTCAACCGGCCGTAGTACCAGTCCAGCGTCAGCAGGGTCACGGGCAGGATCACCGCCTGCTCCTTGGAGCCAAAGGCCAGCAGATAAAAAAACATCACCCACACAAGGGTCCTGTACCTCTTTCTTTGTATGTACCTGATGTAAAACAGCAGCGCCGCCAGGGTGAACAAAACGTACAGCAGCACTTTGGAAGCCGAGATCCACGCCACCGACTCCACCTGCAGGGGGTGGATCCCGAACACCAGCGCTGTAAGTCCGGCATACAGTACACGCTCCGTACCGCTCCAGCCGCTCTGCAGCTCAAAGAGCCTCTCTGACAAAACAAAGACCAGGAAGGTGTTGGTCAGATGGATCAGCAGCGAGAGCGTATGAAAGGCCGCAGCGTTGTAGCCGGCCAGCAGATAGACCGCCGCATAAAACAGGGTGTTCACCGGGGAGTACTGCCCGTGAAAAAAGTGGGTGAAATGGTAAGCCATATAGGCGGGAGAAGGGTCACTGACAAAAGGATTGTCCAGCACCTGATGAAGAGATAAAGGGATGATGCGATGATGCGATGAATGATTAACGATTGCAGATTAACGATTTGAGATTTGAGAAGATAAGATAAATCGTAGGGGTACAGTAATTGACAGTTTGATGGGTTTAGTAGTTGAGAGATGAGCCCCGACCGGCCCCCGAGTGGGCCGAGCGCAGCGAGGGTTGTATCGAGGGGAAGGGAGGGAGAAAAGAAAAGGGAAAGAGCCAGGAGACAATTAGAAGAATATCGATAAAGAGATAAAG
>WFSC01000248.1 GCA_015486185.1 Bacteroidales bacterium
TCCCCAAACAAACCAAACAGTTATCTTCAGCAGTCCAGTTATCGGGTACAGTATCCATCCTGAATCCTCTCCAGCCATGGAGATCTTTCCCATTGAAGAGAAGCTCCCACCCTTCCCGTTTTTCCTTTGCCGAGAGTATATTAAAAGAATCTGCCACGGTAATGGCAGACTGACCGGCAGGTGCTGCTTTTTCAGCCTTTTTCTCCTGTTTTTTATGAACACAATCATTTAAAAATAAAAGTCCTGCCAGAGAAAACAGCAACAACACAAAAAGATTTCCTTTCTTCATACACTTCTATTATATTACAGATCAAAAATTTACGTACATCTTGACGAATACGCGGAATTTATATACCTAAACGGATTTAAATTTACATAAAAAAAATTATCTGAAACAAATATTTTTAAAAAATAATTTCAGGTGCTTATTTTTTAAAAATCCTATCTTTATACCATATTATTATTTCGCAGGATAAAACAGGAATTATACGGTGTGAGTTTACACAACAGAAAGGATATTTATGCACAACACCTTTGAAATAATTTTTCTGACGGCGGCTTTTCTTTTCCTGTTGATATCGGCTAATCGTCTGGCTGAATTTTTTACCCGGATCCGTTTGCCATTGATCACAGGATTGATCATCATGGGGGTGCTTATCGGCCCTGATGTCTTTGGATTTATCCGTGAAGAAACCATTAAGAAGCTGGGATTTATCAATGAAATTGCACTGGTATTCATTGCTTTTGCAGCAGGAACGGAGCTGCATATCAGTGAATTCAGAGAGCGCCGGAAAAGTATATTCCGGATCTCCACAACTCAGGTCGTGGTGATCTTTGGCGTTGGGAGTATAGTTTTTTTATTGCTTTCTACTATTATATCTTTCACACGTGTTTTCCCTTTTGAGGTCAGGCTGGTCATTTCCCTGCTGGCCGGGGTGATCTCGGTTGCCCGTTCGCCGGCCTCCACCATTGCGGTCATCAATGAAATGCGTGCCAGGGGACCTTTCACACAAACAGCCCTTGGTGTAACCATTATTATTGATGTTTTCAGTATTATTTTATTTGCCCTGGTCTTTTCTTTCATAGAGGTATTGCTCAACGATGAAAGTTTTAATCTTTTCGTTCTTATTATATTGACGATCGAGCTTGCGGTATCTCTGGCGTTAGGTTTACTGCTTGGAAGAATACTTTCCTGGTTGATCCGGATAAAAACCCCGATGGGGATCCGTATTCTTTTGATCCTGGGAGCCGGTTTTACCGTTTATCTGCTCTCCCAGTTTCTCAGAAAATATTTTCATGAACATTTTGGGTTGGACTTTTATATCGAGCCCCTGCTGGTAAATATTATTGCCAGTTTTTACCTGGCCAACTATACCCGTTACCGGAGGGAGTTCAATACCATGCTTGAAAAGGCCATGCCCTATGTTTATGCAGCTTTTTTTACTTTCATCGGCGCCTCGATCTCATGGGATATTTTATTCAAAGTCTGGACGCTGGCATTATTACTTTTTTTCTTACGTATTCTGTTGCTAATGGCAGGTTCCTGGATAGGGTCTGCTCTCTCGGGTGACCCTCCCCGTTTCCGAAAGTTCATATGGATGCCTTTTGTTACCCAGGCCGGCGTCAGCCTGGGACTTATTACGGTGATCATGGGAGAAGGTCATGTCTGGAGTTACGAATTCGGGACCATCCTGATCGGTACCATCATCCTGAACCAGATCCTGGGACCTCCCCTGTTTAAGTGGGCCCTTCAACTGGCCGGTGAAACCCATGTAAAGGCACATGGAGAGGTAATGGAAGACCATGAAGCGATCATCTTCGGTTATGAAGCCCAATCCATTGCTTTGGCACAACAATTGTCGGCACAAAACTGGCAGGTAAAACTGGTGACGGATCAAAAAAATATAAAGAAACTTGCCATAAAAAATGTGACAATGATATATGAAAGAATGCCAACAAAGGAAAGTCTGGAGAAGATGGATGCCGGAAAAGCAGAAGCCATTGTAACCATGAAAACGGATGAAGAAAATTTCAGGATCTGTGAACTGGTTTATGAGCATTTCGGAACGCCCAACCTGGTTGTCCGGCTTAACGATCGCAAGAATTTTAATCGTTTCTACCAACTGGGGGCATTGATCGTTGATCCTTCGACTGCCATTATCAGTTTGCTGGATCATATGGTCAGGGCACCCAATGCCACCTCCCTGTTGCTGGGGCACCAGCCCGGACAGGATACAGCCGATATTGTCCTGCGAAACAAAAGCCTGCACGGGGTGTCATTACGTCATCTTGATCTGCCGGCTGATATTATTATCCTTTCTACCCGTCGCCGGGGACAAACGATCATCTCTACAGGTTTTACCCGGCTCCGTCTGGGTGATGTTCTTACGGTAGTAGGTTCAAAGGAAAGTATAGAAGAACTACGACTGAAACTAGAATAATATAATGTTTAAATTTTTATACAAATGGAAGCCGCTTATTATATTAAAAAAGAAGATCTCAAGGTTCATTGTCAGTTATGTCCTGACAATTGTGTTATTGCCAACGGGAAAAGAGGTGCCTGTAAAGTCAGAAAGAACATAGAAGGCACGCTGATAGCTGAAAATTACGGCCTGGTATCTGCCATCCATACCGATCCCATAGAAAAAAAGCCCCTTTACCATTTCTATCCCGGCAAACCGGTACTTTCGCTTGGGACTGCAGGATGCAACCTTCACTGTCTTTTTTGTCAGAATTTTGATATTTCACAATCCACAGTGGACGAATTGACGCTTTATTCGCTTTCTCCCGGGGAAGCGGTAGAAAAAGCCTTACAAATACCGGACAACATCGGGATTGCCTATACTTACAATGAGCCCATCATCTGGTATGAGTATGTCAGGGATACTGCTGTTCTTGTTCATAATAAAGGATTGAAGAACATTATGGTAACCAACGGATATATAAATCCTGCCCCTCTGGAAGAGCTCCTTCCTCTTATTGATGCTTTCAGCGTAGATCTGAAAGCTTTTACCGAAACATTCTACCGGAAGATCACCAAGTCCAAACTTCACCCGGTTTTGGAAGCCTTAAAGATCATTCGATCTCATAAAAAGCACCTGGAAATTACAAACCTCGTCATTCCCGGTCTGAATGACAATGAACGGGACTTTGAACAAATGACTGACTGGGTGTCAGAAGAACTGGGAACAGATACTGTCTTTCATATCTCAAGATATTTTCCGGCATGGAAACTAACCAATCCCCCTACCCCGGTTAAAACCCTGAAACGCTTTTATGATATTGCTGCAAAAAAACTGGATTATGTTTATCTGGGGAATGTTTCACCATATGAAACGGGGCAGGATACTGTTTGCCCCGAATGTGGAAAAACGGTTATTAAACGTACCGGATACCATACTGAGATAACAGGACTTGATTCCAATGGTAACTGCCGGTATTGCGGACATCATATCCTGGATTATATAAAATGAGTAAAAATTCCTCATTCGGAGGCTGGGCGTACGATAATACAAATCAAAGGGTTAACAATAGCTCACAAACAGATCAATATTTTACTGTGAAAGATCTGAA
>WFSC01000249.1 GCA_015486185.1 Bacteroidales bacterium
CGTTGGGAAAAAAAGTTTTCGGTGTGCTGGTGTTACAGGATTATGATGATCCTGATGCATTTACCGAAGAGGATCTTCGATTGATCAATTATGTGGCCAAACAAATTTCAATGGCCATCCATAAGAAACATTCCGAAGAAGAAATCCGGCGATTAAGAATGAGTGTGAATCAAAGTCCTTTATCCATTGTAATTACAGACCCCAAAGGTAATATCGAATATGTAAATCCTTTTTTTGAGCATATTACCGGATATACACAAGAAGAAGCAAAAGGGAAAAATCCGAGAATTCTGAAATCGGGGAAAACGCCCCAAACCACTTATGAAGAATTATGGAATACTGTAACCCGGGGAAAAGTGTGGAGGGGAGAATTTCTAAACCGGAAAAAGAACGGCGAATTTTATTGGGAATATGCCATAATAAGTCCCATTTATGATGAACATGGAAAGTTAATGAATTATATTGGTCTGAAAGTAGATATTACCAATAAGAAAATGGTTGAAGAAGCGCTGAGTGAAAGTGAAGAGAGATTTAAAACCATCACCGAGCAGGCCAATGATGGCATTATCATGTTGGATCCCGAACTTAAAATTGTATTTTGGAACAGAGCATTTGAACGGCTTTCGGGGTATTCGGCCGATGAATTAAATAAGATGACTTTCCTTGATATTGTGCGGGATGAAAAGGGTCCGCTTACCGTTACTCCCGAAAAAATAAAAAGGTTCAGAGAAACCGGCCAGTCTGATTCCATAGGCAAAACGCTTCAATTACAAATAAAGACAAAAGAAGGGAAATGGGTGGATACCGAAACATCCCTGGCTTCCATAAAATTAAAAGAACGGTGGTATGGTGTTTCTGTCATCAGGGATATTAGCTTACGTAAGTTATATGAAAAAGGATTGGAAGAAGCCCGTGAAAAAGCAGAGAAATCCGATCAGTTAAAAAATACATTTCTGACAAACATATCCCATGAATTGCGCACCCCGTTAAATGCCATTATAGGATTCTCAGAGATGATAGAGCATTCATTCATTAATCCCGAAGTATTCGATCATGCATCAAATATTCATTACAGCGGACTTCAGTTATTGAGAATCATTGAAGATATATTGAATTTATCCCTCATTGAGAGCGGCAATATGGTTATCCAGAAGAAAGAGTTTCCGATAAGTACACTTGAAAACATCATTCTGGAACACTATGAATTGATAAATAAGAAATATAAAAAAGACCATGTACAATTTTATCTTCATTTTCCAGAAGAATTAAAAAATAATAAAATATTTTCTGACAAGAATTACATTGGCTACCTGATCGATATACTTATAGACAATGCCATGAAATTTACACAAAACGGAAGTGTTGATATTTTTGTTGAGTCGGAAAAAGATCAGCTTGTTATAAAAATAAAGGATACCGGTATTGGCATTGCGCCTGACAAGAAGGATGTAATATTTAATAAATTCAGACAAATTGAAGAAACCTATACCAGGCGATATGGTGGTACCGGTGTGGGGCTAACCATTGCAAAAAATATTGTAGATTTGATGGGCGGTGAGATCCGGGTAGCATCCAAACCGGGAGAAGGGTCGGAATTTACTGTGAAAATACCCGGAATAAAACAGGAAAAAGGAAAGATGCAGGGAATGAAAGAGAATATTTTCCGGCCTGATCTGATAAAAGACAGGAAAATTCTCGTGGCTGAAGATGAGGAGTTGAACTTTTTATTGCTTAAGGGTTTACTTGGGAGTTTCGGGGCTTATCTTTTACGGGCCAGCAATGGACAGGAGGCTATTGAGTTATACCGGAAGAACCCGGATATTGCGTTGGTATTGATGGATATACGTATGCCGGTTATGGATGGCTTGGAAGCGACGGAGAAACTGAAACAAATCAATTCCGGATTACCGGTAATTGCAATAACCGCATATAGTATGCAGGAAGATAAAGACCGTGCTTTTAAAGCCGGTTGTGATGAATTTCTCACCAAACCGGTTAGTAAGAATAAACTTTTTGAGACGATTAGTGGCTTTTTAAGTGACTGATATCAGAAAACATCGAGTATCTTAAAATCCTGGCCATTGAATTGATACGTATCCCCTTTCTTCAGTCCCTGAATAATATTAAAAAGCGGAACTTTCGGAGAAATGGCATAATAGGTATCACCGCAGCAGGAAAATTTACCCAGTCCGATAGATACAAACATCTTTTGTTTGTCTGTTATGACAACAGAACCGGCATCCACATAGGGACGTGATTTTATTGTGGCAAGTTTTTCCAGTGTCTGTTTATCCTGCAGCGCCTTTTCATATTGTGCTGCAAGCAGGTCCCTTTTACTGAGTAGCTGGGTACGGTAAGAATCATACAGATCCCTTGTCTGATCATCCTCATTGGCACTTTCCTGTAAATCCAGGATCGCCTGTTTTGATGTCTGAATCACCTGTTCCTGCCTTTCCAGACAGGCCTGTATAATTTGTTCTTTTAGTTTACGCTTTTCCATTTCTTAATAATAAAACAAAAATCCCGTTTCTCATTTATGTCTTTTCAAAAATTATTCAGGTATGAAACTTATTTTTCCGGAAAAATCAACTTTCCGGTACAAGTAAATTCAGGACATGTTCAGTTAGCTCAGAAAATATTATTATTTTGCCTTTGGATTATAAAAATAATAAAAAATAATTAAAAACAAGCAAATAATGTAAAAAGATAAATTTATGAGAAGAAAAAGAGGTTTTGCGAGCGACAATAATGCGCCTGTTCATCCTGCTGTTTTCAGGGCAATGGAATCTGTCAATACGGGACATGCCATAGGGTACGGTGATGATCCTTTTACTGCCGGAGCAACAGAGAAAGTATCGGCCTTATTCGGGACAGATGCGCGGGTGTATTTCGTTTTCACGGGCACAGGGGCCAATGTACTGAGCCTGGGTGCAGCCGCCTCCCATTCATGGGAGTCTGTTCTTTGTGCCGAAACATCACATATCCAGGAAGATGAATGTGGAGCACCTGAGAAATTCACCGGCAATAAATTGATACCTGTTGAACCGGTACATGGTAAACTGACGCCTGAAGGTATTGAAAGGCATTTGTACGGATTTGGATTTGAACATCATTCCCAGCCCCGGGTCATTTCCATTACCCAGGCAACCGAATTGGGTACGGTTTATACTACGGAAGAGATCCGCGCCATAACCTCACTGGCCCATGAAAAAGGATTGGTAGTTCATATGGACGGTGCACGGATCGCCAATGCTGCGGCCAGTCTGGGCGTCTCATTCAGTGAAATGGTCACGGATGCCGGCGTGGATATACTCTCTTTCGGAGGTACCAAGAACGGGATGATGTTTGGTGAAGCGGTGATCATACTGAATCCCTCACTGGATCAGGGATTTAAATATATACGTAAACAAGGTATGCAACTGGCCTCGAAGATGCGGTATATTGCGGCCCAGTTTGATGCTTATCTTGAAAATGACTTATGGCTGACCAATGCCCGTCATGCCAACCAAATGGCACGTATGCTGGAAAAAGAAGTACAAGCCATTCCCGGGATCAATATTATTGAACCCGTGCAGGCCAATGGCATTTTTGCCGTAATACCGGAAAAAATGATTCGTCCCCTGCAGGAAGAATTCTTTTTTTATGTCATGGATGAAAGAAGATCCCTGGTACGCTGGATGACATCCTGGGATACGACTGAGGAAGATGTAATATCTTTCTCTTCCCTGATCAGGGAAATGTTAACGCGTTGATATTGTGATAAATACAATTATCTTAGAAAAAGTATTTTATTAAATGGAAAAAAAATATCAAAAAAATATAACTTTTTTCCGGCATTCACGTAATAATTTCCGGAAACAGTTTTGAAGTTAAGTTTTAGTTAAATAGTTAGTTGGTTAGTTAGAAAAAGGTCAAAGAGATTGGCCTTTTTTATTTTTAAATACTTACGTCTTTTGCATAAGTTTAGGAGTTGACAGGTTGATAAGTTGATGGGTTGAAGGATGCGATTAAGCGATAACGGGATGAAGAGATAATGCGCAAAAGATAAAGGTTTGAGAGTTTAAGGGTTTAGAGATCAGGAATAAAGGAGCTTTAGAATGGGTTGATGGGTTAAAATATTTGCCTCTTTAAAAGTTTAAAAGAACCACACCATTCTTGCTTTGATAAAAAAAGGTGTTCCGGGGGTGAAATGGATCTCCGAAACGGGTTGGGTTTCATTCTGCAACCTGGATTCTGTATCGAATTGCGCCTCATTCCAATCCGTATTGAACAGATTATCTATCAATATGGCAAATTCATACCTGGGTTTAAGATAATGGATACTGGCATCTACCACCGTGTAACCATATGCTGTAACGGTATTGTCTTCATTAGCCGGTCTGTCGGCCATGTAGCGATAACGAAGACTGCCGCCCAGTCCGGATTTTGACAGGATCTTTATGCCACCTACGCTTGTAAAACGAGGTGCCAGAGGCACATAATTTTCTCCTTCCGGTGCATCAATATAAACCGGATTGGCATAATTCAGGTCCATATCCGCATACAACCAGGATCCAACCTGATACCGAAGTGACATGTCCACACCGATTCTCCGTGTTCGTCCGGTAGCTTCGACGGTACCTTCATCTCCCGAAAAAACAAATTCCTGATCCATTTTCAGATACCATAAGGCAGACTGGATAACCAGGTTTTTTACTGGTTTCCAGATAGTTCCCAGGTCGGTGCC
>WFSC01000250.1 GCA_015486185.1 Bacteroidales bacterium
CTGCGTTGCCTTCCCATCCACATAAACGGTCCGCACACCGACATGTTCCATGTACCCTCGGGGATAAATCCCGCATCGGGTATTTTATAATCACGGTCTTTCTTAAGGATATTCACCAACCCGGAAATGGTCACGAAACGGTATCCCTCCTCTTCCAGTTTTCTGAAATGATCTTCGTTTTTCTTCTCCTGCTCCGGGACCAGGTAAAAATCGCTGTTATAGTCACGTGTATTAAACACCTCCCCGTCATCGAGGAAAGACCAGGTCCATTCCAGATTTTTCAGTTTTTTCTCTCCGCCGCCCATCCAACCGAGGATCACATCCTTTCCGTAACGAACATTTACCAAAGGCAGGGTATAGCCCCGGTACCACGAATAGGGATCAGAGCTGGTCACCACCACATCATACAAACCTTTAAGCGCCGAGGCCAAACCGGGTGAATACTGGATCTCCTGGCCAAAAAAAACGCGGGATCGCTTCATGCCGTTTTTTTTCAGAATACTGTCAGACATAGCGATGGAACGTTGCAGGTCCAGGGCCGGATAGCCGATAAAGAACTGATCGGAATAATGCGCGATCACTAACTCTATCTGCTTCCGGTCAACGAGCTTTTTCAGAAGTTTCAATACTTCGGGATAATTTTCCGCCATTGATTCGATAGCATAGCCCTGAAATTCCAGGTCGGCTTTATACGCGGGATGTTTCTCAAAAAACCGGAGGGCCGGATAGAGGGATTCGCGAACGATGCGGGCTTCGATCCTGTAATCCCCGGCCACATACTGAAAATTATAATGGAACAATCCGATGGCATATTTGGGTTTGGCCTGGGTTATAAGGCCAGACAAGACAAAGAGAAAGAGAAGGGTAATTTTTTTCATTTTTAATGCAATTTAAGATATATTCAGATGTAGAACAAATATTTATGGTTTATATGATATGTCGAATGTTCTAAACATTCGACGAATTAAAATTTTTATCCATTATATCTGCGCTTTTATAAGTATGTAGAGATATGTCGAATGTTCTAAACATTCGACATATTATAATTTTTCCCATATTATCTCCACTTTCACAAATATGTAGAGATACGTCGAATGTTCTAAACATTCGACCTGTTATCTTTCTGCCTATCCCTGTCATCCTCCTTTGCAATGCTATACGAGCATATCGTAGGTTTACGAAATACGACATACCTCCTGTTTACATCTTTGTTATTCATCATTCATCATTCATCATTCATCATTATTCATGCTCATCCTGCCGTTTTTGCAAAAATTCGATCAACTTCTCCGGTTCATTCGTCTGGATCCCGTCCGTCCCAATCTTTATCATTTTCGACCACTCGGCCACACCTTCCCGTTTGTCATCCGTAAACACCAGCATATTCCCCTCATGAGCTATCCTCGTAAACGCCTTGTTGAGATGATCCATGTCGGTGGCCAGTATGCGGGGGTGCACTTCTTCCTCTATTTTTTTAATGTTCCTGGCCGGACCCGGATCTGGCATGGGAATACAAGCCGTACAATATTTTTTTATATCATTTACTACTTTCATATGACCAGGAGAAATATACCATATGACATCCCTTTCCATACCGTACTTTTTTATAATAGCCGCCTGTTCCTTTATGTACGGCTCCTTCAGGTCAAGGTATATACCGATTTTTCCTTTGCATAATTCCAGTATTTCTTCAAAAGAAGGTATCCGTTCTTCTTTCCATTCCGGTCCCACCCGGCTGCCAATATCCATTCTTTTCAGTTCAGCCAGGGTAAAGTCTCCCACTCTCCCTTTTTTACCATTCACGTATTTGTCGATCGTGGCATTATGGATACTGACAAACCGCCCATCTTTGGTCCTGCGCAAGTCTATCTCCACAAAATCACAGCCCAGTTCAATCGCTTTTCTGTATGCTGCCAGCGTATTTTCCGGAATACTATTATGGGCACCACGGTGAGCAATAACATAAATATTTCCGTGTTTAGGCTTACGGAAAGTTTCCATTATACCCTGTGCCTGGCTAACGGCTCCGCTGAAAACCAAACTACCCAGAAAAAAAGCCATTATCCGGCTCTTCAACCCTATAAAATTAACATTTCCCATTATCCATAATTCTACATTCTACATTCTAAATTCTACATTCTAAATTCTGCAAGCACCTCTTATTCCAGCGATAGCATATTTACTTTTTCACGTAAAACATTTTCGTATCCTTAATATCTTTTGAGGAGGCTCCGACTCTCAACTCAACCGCTCCCGGCGACACTACAAACCTCCCTGCTTTCGTATCCCAGTAAGCCAGGGCACTTACTGGAAATGAGAGTAATACATTCCGGCCTTCTCCTGTCCGCAGACTGATCCTTTTGAAAGCCACCAACTGCTGGTCGGGTCTTGTCACCGGCGCTCCTTCAACCCTCGCATACAGTTGCACCACCTCATCCCCGTCCCTTGATCCGGTATTTTTGATCCGCACCTGTACTTTCACCGTATCATGAGGGCCTGCCTCTTTTGATAAGATTCTCATCTTTCCGTACTCAAATTCCGTATAGCTCAACCCATAACCAAAAACATACAAGGGTTCGGGTTCCTGCTGATCCAGTTCTTTCAGTCCGGAATAATACATATAGGTCCGGCCTTTCCGGATATCATAATCACTCATATCCGGCAATTGTCTGACCGACCGGTAGATGGTTAGAGGCAGCCTTCCCGCGGGATTATAATTGCCGAAGATCACATCGGCCAGTGCGTGGCCTCCTTCCTCGCCATTACAGAAAGTCTCCAGGATCGCAGGCACCTGCTCTGCTTCCCGCGTCACCGAGACCGGGCCGCCGTTCTGCAGCACCAGCACCGTATGCGGATTGGCTTTTCCCACTGCCCGGATCAGATCGCCCTGGTCACCAGGCAGGTGCAGGGAAGTGCGGTCGCGACCTTCCCCTTCCACACTGTCGTCTATACCGGCCACTATGATCACCACATCGGCATGGCGGGCAGCCTCCATCGCCGGACGGAATTTATCCGGATCGGGCACGCCGCCCCACAAGGTCACCTTTCCTTTATACCATAGCTGGGTAAACTCCAGTTTCAGATCATATTGTCTTCCTTTCTTCACCCTGATCTTTACAGCGATGGTGGACTGGTTCCGGTTTTTACTTTTGTCAATGATCTTTTTTCCATCGATCCAGAGACGGATGATATCATCAAAAGCACCGCCAATATAATAGTCACCCGTGACGGGAGCTATAAACTTACCGGTCCACCGGATGGAATAATATTTTTTTGGGATCTCTTCTCCCGGTGATCCTTTTCCGAAATTAAAATCCACTACCGTATCAATACGCGTGAACACCGGTTTTCCGGAGAAAGAAGTATCGGCAAAATATTCTCCCAACAAACCATGTTGGCCTGGTTTGGCCTGCGGAGGCACCAGCAGGGTGCACGGAATGACCGGCTCTGTAATCTTCACATCCGTACCCTTCACATAAACGACTTTCTTTTTCCCCAACGCTTCTTCAATCCCTTCCAGCGGCGAGACCGCATGGGAATATTTTCCGGTATATCCACCCAGTAAAGCCACATCTGCCAGGGGGCCGATCACAGCCACTTTGGATATTTTATTTTTATCCAGTGGCAATAGTTTTTTTTCATTTTTCAACAGGATGATAGCTTCACGCGCCGCCTGACGGGCCAATGCCCGGTGTTTCGGACTGTCCACAACCGAAAAAAGGATTTTATTAAAAGGAACCCGCTCCGGCGGATCGTACAATCCCAGTTTGAACCGCGACAGCATGATACGCCGTACCGCCGTGTCGATGGCTTGCCTGGTAACGATATCCTTATCTGCCAGATAGGACAGATACTGCTTAAAATAGTCCCCGCATTCGATATCCACCCCGGCATTGATGGCAGCAGTAATGGCCTCTTTGGGATCTTCCACATAATGATGCCCTTCAAACAGGTCTTTGATACCGTTACAGTCAGTCACCACCGTTCCGGTAAACCCCCATTCATGACGTAGGATATGTGTCAACAACATCCGGTTGGCTATACAGGGAACGCCATTAAGACTATTATAGGCAGCCATGATTCCCATGGCATGGTCTTTCTTAACGAGCATCTCATACGGTTTCAGGTAATATTCCCGTAGCAGGGCCATATCAATGTTTGAGGAACCGTTGTGACGATCCCATTCCTCATTATTAGCCACAAAATGTTTGGGAGCGGCAATGGCTTTCAGGTAATGGAGATCATCTCCCTGGATGCCCCGGACCCAGGCGCCGGCAATCTTAGCTGTCAGCAAAGGGTCCTCACCATAACACTCATGTGTACGTCCCCATCGGGGATCGCGGGCCAGCTCCACCACAGGAGCCCAGAAAGTCAGCCCAATGCCCGGATAACGACGATTAAAAAAAGCCCGGGCCTCATCAGACAAGGCATCACCAATTTTATTCACCAGGTCCGGATCCCAGGTAGCTGCCTGGGCAATGGCATGTGGAAAAATCGTATTTATATTCCCCTTGCCCAGACAGTGTGCCGACAACCCGGACCAGGGGTAGCCGGGAATACCAAAACGCTTCAGAGCATGAGGTGTCCTGCTCATCATCTGGCTCACCTTCTCTTCCAGAGTCATCCGGGACAAAAGATCGTCCACCCTCTCGCAAAAAGACCTGTCAGGATCTTTATACACAGGTAGCTCAGGCAATTGTGTCATTGCCGGGACAGACACGGAAAAAAGCGTGATTGTATATATGAAGAAAAATAAAAAACGACAAAAGGTTCTCATCCTTTTAAGCGTTAAGAACCCGAAAAAAATATCCGGCATGTTAAATATCCCGCCTCTTCTCATCACGATGACAAGAAACAATAAGATGTTTACTCAAACCACTAAAATTTTCACCAATTGTTAAATAATATTGTTAAATTTTAATAAGCTTCTAAAACTTTTTTAAAAGTTCATAAATATTATATAACATTATATACTGATTCACTGATCACTGGAATATAATTGTTAAACAAAATCTACGTAGTCCCCTACGTAGATTTTAAATAATCAGAAACAATATTTTATAGTCGTCGCTGCGCTCCGCCCTAATGCTGTTGTTTTCGCATACCCGGTGCTATTTTTCTTATAGTGCTACAGATACCGGCACTGACAGGATGCTCCTGCGTCGCACGCTGTCAGGTCTTACCCATGGTAAATCCCAGATTATAAGTACTAAATTTGCTTAAATCCCAAATCACAAGCACCAAATTCCCTGCCTTCCTACTTTCTTTTACCTTACTTTAATTGGATTTCATTTCTTCACCATCACCTTTTCCAGTTCTTCCAGTGATCTTCCCTTTGTTTCCGTCAGATATTTTTTGAAGTAGAAATAGCTGATAAAAGTAACCGTGGCATAAACGACAAAGACATATCCGATGCCCCGGCCATCCTGATAATGTCGGGCAATAACCGGGAAAAGAAAAGATATCAGGACATTGAAGAACCAATGGGAAAAAGAGCCGATGGAAGTACCCCGTGCGCGAATATTGTTCGGGAACATCTCTGCCAGCAGCACCCAGATCACGGCTCCCTGTGAGGAGGCAAAAAAGGCGATGAACCCAATCAGTAATACCACCAGCAATATGCCCTCAAAATGTTGCCCCATAAAAGCCCAGGCAAACAGAGACAGGAAAAAGGACATCCCCAGAGAGCCGATCAGCAGCATCTTCTTACGCCCTATCCTGTCAATAAGACGCATGGCAACCAGGGTAAACAACAAATTAACGAAACCGATAGCCACGACCTGCCCCAGAGCAGAGTCAGTGGAAAAACCGGCAGAACGGAAAATATCGGTCGTATAATACATGATGGTATTGATCCCGGTAAACTGGTTAAAGAAACCGATAGAAATCCCGATCAGCATTAACTTAAGATAAGGTTTTTTAAAAAGATATATATTCTTGGAGATCACCTCTTCATCCAGTGAATTACGTATATCCTGCAAAACGCCCTCCACATCCGACTCAGGGTCCACGGTCACGATCGTCTCACGGGCTTCCTCAATATTCCCTTGTTTAACGAGCCATCGCGGACTGCGTTTGACGAACAGGAGCATCGAAAAAAACAAAATGGCAGGCAGCGCTTCGGCTATAAACATCCAGCGCCAGTTGTTTTTACCCGTATTCAACAATAACCAGTCGGAAAAGAAAGCTACCAGTACACCTACCACAATCGCCAATTGAAAGGTAAGGGTAAGCCGTCCACGCAATCTGGGCGGAGAGATCTCCGAAATGTACATCGGCGCCAGTACCGAAGAACCTCCCACTGCCAGTCCCCCCAGGAAACGGAAGACTATGAAGGTATTGAAGCGAAATGCCAGACCGGACCCGAGAGCAGATACCAGAAACAACACGGCCAAAACTTCAAGCATAAATCGACGGCCGAAGCGATCACCGGGGCGTCCCACCAGCAGGGCACCAAAAACACAACCTACCAGGGCCGAGCTGACGGCCCAACCCTGACCGGTCCCACTCAGATCAAAATATTTGGTAAAAAAAGGCATGGCCCCGTTGATCACAGCCGTGTCAAAGCCGAACAACAATCCACCCAGGGCTGCAGTAGCAGTGTAGAGATAAAGATTATTTTTCATAAAGTTAGTTTTATAGTCCAAAAACCAGGAACTATGAACTAAGAACTAAGAACCAGAAACCAGTCACCTATTTTATTCTTATCTTCGCCATATAAATACTCGTTTTTCCTTCATGGGATGAATAGTAAGACATCCAGAGTATCCCATTCCTGATAACCATCCCAGGGTAGCTGTTATCTCCGCCTGAAGGCAATACCAGCGGTTCGGACAGATGGCCCTTTTCATCCAGAAAAGCCACGCAGGTCCTCGGCTCCTTGTTGATATACATCCTGCCTGCACAGATATACCTGCCCGGAGACAGGACCAGAAAGTCAGGTCCGCCGATATACCGGCCGACAGCATGGTAGGTCCAATGGGTATAAGGTGGCCTGGCCTTGCCCAGAAAAGCTGTCTGGTCACCGCCGCCGGTACGTATCAGGGCGATCATATTATTGTATTTGTCAAAACGTATCGTCACCTCATTTGGGGAATTACGGGGGACATGCAGTGTATCGACGGGCAGAAAGACAAAGCCGTCTTCGCTGTTTTCGAGAAGCAGGTGGCCGGGATTGCCCCAGTACGACACCACCCATTCTTTTTTATGATGCCAGACGGGACGCCAGGGCCACCTGTCGTGGATGATGATCGGCTCCGGATCGCTCCAGTGCAGACCGTCTTTAGAAAAAGAGACACGCGGCGCCATGCCCACTGCCTTATTGCCAATATACAAAGCTACCCCGATGCTGAGCATCAGACTGTCTCCGTTGGCCACACTGATCTTGGGATCCCGCATATCAAACACCACCGTGTTTTCCTTGACCGGGATGGAAAAGAAGGCCACCGGTTCCCACTTTTTTCCGTCACGGCTGCGTATCACCCGCACCTTACCCTGATCGCCTCCGGCATGGTGCTTTCCCTCGCGGAAAGTGCAGTAAAAATACCCCTTAAACCATGCCAGGTCGGTGAAGGAATTGTAGTCACCATAATCCCATATCTTCCAGACCTTTACTACCGTCAGTTTGTTCTTTGCTGAAACTGTGGACTGCCCGTATGCCACCAAAGGAAAAAACAGGATCACATCCATAAGTAACAAGACATAAAAACCGGACAACTGATCTTTTATTGAAAAAAACCTATCACTGCCCTTTTTCGAAAGATGGTTATTTTTCATACAAAAACATTTTTAAGGCATTAAAAGTAGATAAATATTTTCCTTCATGGCAATATTTAATTGTATCATTTTTTAATTTTTTATACAGTGCATACATTATTTTTTATCATTCATTTCCATTGATTCATCAATTATCTTCCTGACACTTTGTGGAATAAGATTAATATTCCTATTTTTATTTATTTATGCCATATAATGATATGGGTCCTGTTTATTAGTTAAAACATCTTGCAACCATCCGAAATGTACAGATAAATAATATAAATTCAATTCACACACCCATGAAAACACAATCCAACCATCAGCCCCCGATGAAAAGGCTTCTTCCGTTCATCATTTATCGTTCAACGTTCAACCTTTTCCTTCTCATCTTATTTCTTCTGCCTTCTATCTTATTTTCACAGGTTCCCCAATCCTTCAATTACCAGGCGGTAGCCCGCAACAATAACGGGGAGATCCTGAAAAATACGGCCCTGGACATACGTCTTACCCTGCTGCAGGGATCGGAAAGCGGCATGGCCCAATGGACTGAAACCCGCTCTGTCACCACCAATAACCTGGGACTGTTCACGATCGAGGCCGGCAGCATCACACCTCTGGATATTGACTGGACTAAAGGTCCGTACTATCTTAAAACAGAACTGGATATGGGAGACGGCAACGGATGGAAAGAGATGGGAACGATACGTATATTATCTGTGCCGTATGCTCTGCAGGCAGAATCGGTCAACAATCTGAAAAAACTGAAGATCCAGGGCACCGATCTGCCATCTGATTCCGCACTCTTCGAGGTAAAACGCAAAGACGGACAGACCGTATTTGCCGTTTACAACGAAGGGGTAAGAATATACGTGGACACCTCTTCTACCAAAGGTCACCAGCGGGGAGGCTTTGCCATTGGCGGATTCGGTATGACCAAAGGCGCAGGAGAGGAATACATGCGTGTTACCCCTGACAGTGTACGTATCTATCTCAATAACACGCCGACAAAAAGACCAAGGGGAGGTTTTGCTATCGGAGGGTTCGGATCATACAAAGGTACCGGACAGGAATATCTAAGAATAACAGAGGACAGTGCCCGGCTCTATATCAACGATCAGGTTAAGGGACCGCAAAGAGGGGGCTTTGCCATTGGTGGTTTTGGGTCTTATAAAGGAACCCGGTCCCAATATTTCAATGTGTCAGGGTCCTCTGCTGCTGATATCATCCACAGCGAAAACAGAGTACTGTGGTATCCCAAGAAAAATGCTTTTTTGGCAGGCAGGGTACTGGTGGAGGATCCGGACAGTGTAGGCACCAATTCCTTCTCTGCCGGATATGAAGCAAAGGCAATGGGTGAATATTCACAGGCACTGGGATACAAAGCCCATGCAAAAGGGAACAATTCCACAGCCATCGGGAACAATGCCGGTGCAGTGGGAAATGAATCCTATGCTATGGGAAATTTTGCAAAAACGACCCGGCAGGGAGCATATGCCATAGGATCCGGTGCCAGTGCCAAAGGATTACGTAGTTTTGCTATCGGTTCTGTCGGGGTGGACTCTGCAGGAAAAGCCACCAGTCCGACGGAAGCTACAGGCGATTATGCTTATGCCTTTGGGATGGGGAGTAACGCAAGCGGGATGGGAGCTTTTGCACTAGGCACACAGAATGGTGCAGCCGGCGACTATTCACTGGCCATGGGCTATAACACCCATGCCAGTAACTGGTATGCTACGACCCTTGGATATGACAACACAGCATCCGGTTTTACTGCTACCTCTGTAGGTTTCAGGACAATAGCTAATGGTGATTTTTCCACGGCTACGGGCAGAGAAACCATGGCAAGCGGATATGTCTCCACGGCTATAGGATGGATGACGGAAGCAAGTGAGTTATGCGCTACGGCAATGGGAAGGGAAACAACAGCCAGCGGAGGGATAGCCACGGCTATGGGAGCTTCTACCACAGCCAGCGGACTGGTATCGACAGCTATGGGTGAGTTTACAACTGCCAGCGGACATCTTGCCACCGCCATGGGATCTCAAACCATTGCCAGCGGAGAATATACCACCTCTATGGGATATTATACTCAAGCCGGAGGATATATATCCACAGCCATGGGCAATCACACCATTGCCAACGGACAAAGCGCAACAGCTATGGGTGAAAATACAATAGCCGATGGGGCCTTTTCCACAACCATGGGATTTGATGTAACAGCACGGGGAGATATGACTGTTGCCATGGGATATCATACACTTGCCAGATCCTGTTGTTCCATGGTGATCGGCAGATATAATGATACCACTTCCACGCTTAATTACTGGCTGGATACCGATCCCCTGTTTGTCATCGGGAATGGCAGCACCAATGAGAACCGTCATAATGCCATGCGCGTCAACAAAAACGGTGAGGTCTATTTTCCGGATGTCTATTCATATACTGTCGAAGCTACAAACAGAAGTTTATATATCGATAATACAGGAAAAATCGGGTTCCTTCCCTCTGCCCGCCGTTATAAAAAGAATATACATGCCATGGAAAATATCAACTGGATATACCAATTAAAGCCAGTAAACTTCATCTACAAAACGGACAAAAGCGGTAGCAAACAATATGGCCTGATCGCCGAAGAAGTGGAAAAAGTCAATCCTTTGTTTGTCAGCTATGATAACAGAAACCATCCTGAAACGGTCCTGTATGAACAGTTGGTTTCCCCTATGCTGAAAGCGCTACAGGAACACGAGAAAACCATTGAAGCATTAAAAAAGAAGATAGAAAAGCTGGAAGCGGAAAAATCCGAACTGGCTCAGTTAAAAAAAGAAATAAAAGAACTGCGCAGGATAATGGATATGGCCCAAAAATAGCTGCAGGCGAAGGCAGAGCTTTGTCCGCCATAGCCGAAGGCGAAGGCAGGGAATTTGGTGCTTGTAATTTGGGATTTAAATAGATAGGTTGATGGGTTGAGGAGGTTGGTGGTGGTTTTTGTTATTTTCTGCGTAAATCTGCGCCATCTGCGAGAGAAAAACGGATGCCAGTGGAAGATAAAATGTTTAATAATTCAGGTATTTCTTTAAATCCACGTGGACATATTTCTGCAGGGCTGCATCCTGGTTCCCATTGGCATAGGCAACCCATATCTCGAGGGTGGTAGCATCATACACCACATCCATCAGATTTCCTCCCATGCCTGCTACCAGCCGGGAAAGACTGATCATATTACCGGCATCAAACTTACCATATAAAGTCCGGATATAATCGGCAGCATCCTCATCTTTCATCGTATAATAGATAACACCAGGAAAAATATCAGGTGCCATGGGATCGGCAGAATCATTATCATGCCAGACGGTGATTTTCCCGTCATCGGGACCGTCCACATACACCTTGGCACCAATGCCGTCGCCGTTACCATCGCTAAAATACAGACAATACCGTTTCTTAAGCAAAGAAGCCGTGTCTATCGTATGAAGGACATCGTCCAGGGTAGCCGCATCATACATCAGGCTGCGAAACAAAAAGGAAAAATGGATACCTTTGATGTCATAGGGAAATTCCGACGAGGGTGACCGCCCTTTCTCGCCCAATACGATATGATCGGCATTCATACCGGTATTGGAAGCGATATATCCGGCAAAGGTTATGTTGAAATGAGCCGTTCCCTTATCCGGCAGATAGACCACAATCAAAGGATGATCCTGGAGGCCGGCATCCATAGTATAATCGAGGTTCCTGAGCTGATAGGTATGACCGTCCAGGGTAGCATCGCCCCACATGGCTACGCCGCTGCAGGCATAAGGAGAGACCACGGGCACCATATGCATTCGCCGCAGATCTTCCAGTGGCACTCCGCTGCCGTCCGCCAGTCCCTGCATCTCATCCAGGACACGGCTATCTATATAAGGCGCGTTTTCCTTCCACGCAGCATCCAGGAAGATATCCACATTGGCCTGTTCGCCATATTCTTTCCGAAATGCTTCAAGAAAATTTTCCGTCGTTTCCCGTACATCATCTGCCAGCAATGTCCCTAATTGTTTCCCCATTTCATAAGGGGTCCCCCTGACCACCGCCACCTTGATCTCATCATCCCCCGTACCAACAGTCGTGACCACTCCTGTAAAAGGGGGTGCAGAATCTTTCCTGCAGGAAGATAAGTAAAGTAGGGAAAAAAACAGGAACAGCCACAGGTTTCTGGTCATGGTCGTGAGTTTGGGAACATAGGAATGACTACAAAGGTGGAAAAAAATAGTGATAAAACAAGAGACAAAAGACAAGAGAAGCACACCGAACAAGGAATGACGATTTATGATTTAAGTTGATTAGTTGATAAGTTTATAAGTTTAGGAATTTTAGCCTTTGAGCTTATTAATCCACAATCAGTAACATAAAAAGTAGCCTTTTTGCTATATTCGCTTCCAGGGATAGTTACCGTTGATTAACCGCCGCTGGCCATATGCC
>WFSC01000251.1 GCA_015486185.1 Bacteroidales bacterium
CTGTTAGAAAGCCCGGATTCATTGATAAAACAGGAACCTGTGTAAACTGCTTCCGTTAAAAAAAATGATTGATTCTGTTACCTGCATCACAATCGCTGCGTCAAAGAGGTAGTTTAAGATATGTTTCACTAAAAACTTTATATTATGGCAGAAGATATTATTATTCCACTCATTGTTTTCGCAACCATTTTTGGTATTTTTTATATTTGGATTTATACCAGAAATAAGGAACGGATGGCACTCATTGAAAAAGGGGCTGATGCAAGTATCTTTTTCAGTAAAAAGAAAAGATCCTACAACAGGCATACAGTACTGGGGTTTGGGATGTTTCTGTTGGGCATCGCCCTTGGCATTCTTATCGGCGCATTGTTAGCCAACCTGACTATGCTCGGTGAAGGTGTATCTTTTTCATCTATGATTATCTTTTTCGGTGGGTTGAGTCTGATTCTTTTTTATTTTTTAGATAAGAAACTTCCTGAAAAGAAGGAATGAAAGTCTATGCTCCTTATTGAGAAAAGCGGCATGCAGGCCGCTTTTCTCTTTTTGTAATGCATATGGATTATATGTCGAATGTTCAAAACATTCGACATATAATCCTTTTTCAAACATACCAATGATTATTTTATGAAAAAAAGCACAACAAATATTTTTATTTGATACATTTGTTGGAAAGAACCCCTTTTTACCAAAAATCTGCTGCAGTTATGAAAAAAAATCTTTTTTGCTTTTCCGTCTTGTGGCTATTGGTCCTTTTTCCACATTTTCTTTATGCCCACACTCCCTTTCCTGCACCTGATAAGTACTGTCTTTCCTGCCATCACGGCATTGCTCCCATACGGCAGCACAACAGCGGGATGATGAAAGAGATCTATGAGATGGGAAAGGAGGCGGGGGATCCCAATGGCTGTGTCGTCTGTCACGGAGGTAATCCCCAGGCAACGAAAGCAACCCGGGCACACAAAGGTACAGTTAGCTATTTTCTTTCTCATGACGGTCCGAAAAACTTCTATCCCGACCCGGGCAGCTCCTGGATCGATGAAAATACCTGTGGCCTTTGTCATCAGCAACAGGTACGTTCTCAGATGAACTCCCTGATGATGACCGAACAGGGAAAAATACAGGGGACACTGTGGGGATTCGGCGGATTGGAAGGGTATGAACATAACATTGGCAATTATGTCACCCGAAACCCGGACGATACCCATGCCAGGCTGGAACGGAATCTTATCAGGAATATATGCAGGTGCTGCATGATAAGAACCCGCAGGTTTATCCTTCCAAAATGAAGAAACTGCCTCCGGGGCCTACTGCAGACGAGGTACAGAAAGATGCCCAACTGACAGCTTATACTTATTTGCATCAGGAATGTCAGTGATGCCATACCGGCTCGAAAGGCCGTAAAAAAAAAGGTGATTACCGGGGTATGGGTTGCTCGTCCTGTCATATCCCTTACTCGAATAATGGTTTTTATGAGGGAAAAGATCCTTCTGTTGATAAGAAACATCCCGGGCATATGCTCGTACATTCCATTCAGGCATCCTCCATAAGGTCATGCTTATGGGAGCCTGGTTGCAGGTACTCGCAGGCCTGCTTATCGGATTGGGAATTCTTTACCTGGTATATCATTTTTGGGCTAAAAAGAGGGAAGTATCCCGCTCCTGAAAAACAGTACAGGTGCTATTTCTTCGGTTCCCAGAAACAGCGCTTGGGAGAGACGATCATACCTTCCGTCTTCAGGACCTTCATAGCCTTATCTACTTCTTTCTTGTCCATTCCTGCCTGTTCAGCGATTTCACCTGCCTTTAAGGGCTTTCCGGCAGACTGCATGGCTTGTAATACTTTTTCCGTAGCGTCCATATTATTGATGTTTATATTTATATTTGATTGATAATTTATGTGAGAAATAAAGACTGTGTTTTTTGATTTATTGCGACGAATATAACAAAAAAACAGAATCAGACAGGAATATTTATATAACTTAAAAAGATGCTGAACAATGTGTCGTTGATACTCTGAGCAATATATTGTATTTTTATTACCAGATATTTTAATAATCCTGAATTCATGACTACTAAAACGTATTTTTTTCTATTAGTTATCATTACCCTTTTTGGGGGATTAATTTTTTCGGCCAGCGGACATGGGGTTGACCTGCAGGAACAATATGATACTGTTAAAGAAACTCCAAAATATATTCTTCCCGACAAGGCTTTGCGGCCTTCTGTATGTCTGGATGGTTTATGGGATTTTAAAAGTCATGTCGATACCACCTGGACACACATCCTTGTACCCGGATCCTATACTGGTGTGCGGAAAATGTGGGGCGGAGAGGTATGGGATTGCTGGGATTATCCGGAGCGCTGGGAGGAAAAAGGTGCTGAATACAAACGTTCTTTTACCGTACCTACCTATATGCAGGGTAAAAATATTACCTTTTATTGCGGGGGTAGTGCGCATCATACTAAAGTGTATGTCAATGGACATTTTGCAGGAGAGTCCTATGATGCCTGGATCCCTTTTGAGTTTGATATCACAAAGTTTCTGAAAAAAGGTCCGGATGAACTGATAGTTGAGATCACGGATGAACCGAGTAAGCTTTTTAGCGATTTGAGAACGCATCTCCGCGGCATCTGGAGGGATACCCGGCTGAATGCATACGGGGATCTTTCCGTGACCAGGGATGCATTTATCACTACTTCCGTGCAGAAGAAAAGAATCACTGTAAGCATCCCTGTAGTCAATCATACTTCCTCCGGGAAACATTTCTTCGTGCGTTACTTTGTGACAGATACAGACGGGAAAGTCGTTTTTTCCTTTGACGGAGGATGGCATCGTATAGCCGGCAGGGATACCCTGACAATTCAGACACAATCCTCCTGGCAACATCCTCATCTCTGGTTTCCCTATGATCCTTATCTGTATCATCTCCATACTATCCTGTACAATGAAAAGATGCAACCGGCGGATCATAACAAGATACGTTTCGGGTTCCGGGAGATCACCTGGCAGGGACCTCATCTGTATATGAACGGACAGGAGATGTTCCTGCACGGTCACGGGGGGCATGCCGAAGGTGACCTGATGGAGTCACGTGCTTTCTATCGCACATGGTTCGGTAATCTGAAAAAAAGGGGAGTGGATTATATGCGCCTCCATAACGGTCCCAAAGATGCTGTATTATATGAGGTGGCTGATGAGCTGGGCTTTTTACTTGAAGCAGAACCTGCCTTTCACTTTGAAGTGCCAAAAGACACTGCTTTTGCTCTGAAACACCTGGGAGGTATGGTAAAACTTTTGCGTAATCACCCTTCGGTGATCGTATGGAGCGTATCCAATGAACTGCGCTGGCGCGGCGGGGGAGAAAAAAAATACCTGATAGATTATGTTCATTCATTGGATACTACCCGGCCGGTTTTTGCTTCCGATTTCACACTTCAGTCTCGCTTTGGGGATGTGGTGGGTCATCACTATAACCCGAAAACGGTGTTTGAAGAATGGAAGGAATATGGTCCGGACAAGCCCATGATCTGGGATGAGATGGGTAGCGTATGGCAGCATGATCGTCCAATGGGAAACGGTACGGCCGGCTATGAGGTGTCAGCACAGGACTATGCTACTGGACTGTGGTATGACGGCTATGAACAGATATTGCAAGATATTGAAGGTTCTATCGACGGGAAAATGATCAACAGCGAGCCACACCGTCCCAACATTTTCATACCATGGGATTTGTCCTACAATTTTTTCCGGTTTCAGCCGGTCAATAAAGACCGTCCTATGAAACTCCATTGGGATAATTATGATACCTGCGGCATTAAGATCTCAAAGATCAAACCGGCTGCTACAACCGTCAACATATGGGATCCGACCCTGCCGGTGATGGAACCCAATCCCGGCTTCTATATCTTTTCGAAACACCTGATGCAGGTGCGTTTTCTGGGAGAGGATAGAAAAGTTGCCTGGTTTGGCGGAATCAAACTAACCCGGACAGGGAAATTGTATTACGAAGACCTCCGGCCGGCAGACACGGTGGATTGCAGGGTGGAAAGCCCTGAAGGGCTGATCTACTGGGAAAAGAAAGTGCCTTTTGCCATTCGGCCGGGAGAGATAAGAGACCAAGTGAGTTTTACTTTTCAACTTCCTGAGGTAGATAAAGTCACTCCGGTAAAACTGGTCCGGGAGTTCAGGTACCGGAACAAACCGGGTTATCGCCATGAGGAAAATATGACCGTCTTTCCTGCTTTGGATGTTTCCGGAATTGATCTGCACGGACTGAAAATCGGAGTTATTGATCCGAATAAACCACTACAGCTCCTTTTGGAACATGTGGGAATACCGTTCAGGAACCTGAAAAACAGGAAAGAGATTCATTATAAGGATATAGACATGTTGTTGACAACAGGTATTTCCAGACCTGATAATAACATCATTTCCTTTATGAAAAAAGGAGGTCGCTGGGTGTCTTTTGCCACTATTAGGCCTAAAGGAAATGATAAAACATTAAAGCAGGTCAGTCGGGTTACTGAAAATTTTGATGGCAAAACAGGAGAGGTAACAGATAACAAACCCTTTGTGTCATCATCTTCCGGCCTGGTATGGAAAGTGCGGTTGGCAGGGAAAGATATGGTAAACATAGCGAAAAATATCTTGGTGGATCAATATTCCAAACTGATCATGCATACCGGTTCCGGGAAGAATATTCCGTTCTTCACGGTTTTTGACGGGAAATACCTTGCACATCCCGACCGGGGCAGAATCGTTTTGCGATATGAATATGCAGGGTGGAATAAAAAATTACCGGCGAAAGCTTATGTGAAATCCGTAAGGGTGCTGCTGCAGGATGCCAAGGGACAATGGTATGTGTCCGATAATGCGCATAAGATCATGCCCTGGAAGAGGAGAGGGATGGTCACGTTGGACCTCTCAGATATGCAATGGAGACCCTTCCGTTTTGACGATCATACAGTGAATCAGAATAAGCAACCGGATTTTTCATGTGTAACCGGTGCCGGGATCCTGGTGAACCCGGAGCAGTCGGTAGGGCATGATCTGATACTCTCGAAAATGGTGTTTCAGGGAGAAGCCCTGCCGTCAGCCCGTATCCCCCTGAACGGATCCAGGCACCTTCTGCTGCAGGATATGGACCAACGGTATTTTACCTGGTGGCGGGGCGGATCTGCCGGGATGATCCTCAATCCGCCCTACGGAAAGATAAGTTGCCGGAATATACTACTGGGAAATAAAGATGGTGTGGGATCGGCGTTGTATGAGGTCTTTGCCGGAAAAGGACTGGGTGTGGTCACGGCACTGAATATACCGGGTCAAACGGAAAAAGAACCGGCAGCCGCCCGGATGTTCAAAAATATAATAGAATATGCAGCCGGTTACCGGCCTGCCGGGACAATGGCAGGTACCATGCTGTGGTCGGGGAAAGAAATAAAGGATCTCGTTGACACTACCGGTCTTGTTTATACGCAAGACGGTGATCTGACAAATGTTCGGAATCTGATCATCGACGGCCGGGATGCCAGTGTACTGAAAAAGGTCTCTGCCCGATTGGATAGGATAAAAGTTTTTGTCAGAAATGGTGGTCATGTATGGATACAACAGGTAGATAAAAAGTCGTTGCCTGTGTTCCGGCAACTGGTTGCCGGGGATCTGCAGCTGACCGATCCCTTTCGCGGACAACGGAGCCATTGCGTGAAGGCTGCCGTAAGCTGGACCCTTAGACATACACCCAAAACGCCTGTGGAATACTATGACAGCATCCTGATACCCCAGCCTTTCGAGCCCAACCTTGATCCCCTGCTGACAGGCCTGGCCAACCGGGATCTGACATGGGGAGGGAGAAAAATGTTTGATAAAGGAGTTGAACTGAAAGGCATGGACCCTGTGGATCCTGCCGGTAAGGTACATATCCTTATCAGCAACTGGGGCATAGATTGGTCGCAACCAGATCTGTTCGGAGAATATACCCATGAGGCACAGGACTGGCAAAGGGCCACCTGGTTTATCAACCGCGATCCGGTTTTGCTGAAAGTCGATGCGGGTTCCGGCTACTACCTGATCAATCAGCTTGACTTTTTTGCCGGTGGGGAAAAAGGAACCAGGCTTCTCGCTCAGCTCCTTACAGGCATGGGATGTGCCATAGGGATACCGGCATATCTTCCCGGGGTGAAACAGTCATTTGATCTTGCTCCCAATCTTGATCAACTCAGACGTTTTGCCAAAACCAATCCCCTGCTGCCACCGGCACAACGTATTTATTACGGACCTTCTCCGGAATTGACCGGCACGGTTTTTCCTTCCCGTAGCAGGGAGAATGTCATGCCCACCGTCCTTATGCTCGGAGACAGCTTACTGAATCCCTACATGCCGGCGATACGCAAGGAGTTGCAAACGCATTATGAGCTTTTCAAAAGTGATCCGGTACAGACAACAAGTGATCTGTTATACCATCTGGAAAACAGGACCGGTACACAGCGTTGGAATACCATTGTCATAAGTGTGGGGATGGGGGATGTGCGGAAAGAAAACGGGAGGAACCGGGTCAGCCCTGAAAAGTTTCAACAAAATCTTAAGCTGATTGTAGCTCATCTAAAAAAGACAGGAGCTAAGCTTTACTGGATCACACTTTTTCCAGTCTCCGGTATTGCCTATGACGATCACGACTTGGTTGTGTACAATGAATCAGCCCGCAGGATCATGGATTCAAACGGAGTATATACCATTGATCTTTATGATTTTGTAAAAAAAAGCTTTCCTGAATGGCAAAATGTTTGGACACAGGGGGTATGGGATGAAATTGGCAAGCAGGTGGCTGACGGGATAAAGCATTTTGGTGCTCAGTTTTAATCAGCTTGTCGTAGAAGCCGATTATTGTTTTTCCTGAAGAAAATTTCAGCCAATCTTTCGTCATTTTCATTTTGCCGGATCAAAATAATCTTTTTCTTTGCATGTAAGAGCATTATAAGGCACCTATGATACGAGCACATATATTTTACATTGTTATTGGTTTGGCTTTCCTGCCTTTTAAGGCAAGGTCACAGGTCGATACGGTCTTTACCATCGAACAGTGCATCGACAGTGTGCAGGAGCACAGCTACCTGTGGCAGGCTGAAAAATACCGTACCGATGCTGCCGGCAGTGAACTGGCCCTGAGCCATACCCGGCTGCTTCCCTATGTGTCGGGAGATATGGGTGCCGAAGGGCGGTTTTTGGGAAAGTACA
>WFSC01000252.1 GCA_015486185.1 Bacteroidales bacterium
ATTGAACAGCCTAATGTTATCTCTTTTAGTGAAATATTGAATGGAAAGAAAAAGATAAAAAATAAGAACATCGTTATTGGCGGAGGCGGACTTGTTGGTTGCGAGACCGCTTTATATCTACGTCAATTGGGAAATGAAGTGACTATTGTCGAGATGTTGCCTGAAGTAGCTGCAGGTATGGAACCTATCAGCCGGGAGCATTTGCTGTTTGAGCTAAAAGAAAATGGGGTTCATATTAAAACATCAACCCCGGTAAAAGAAATTACCGGTCAATATGTTATTACGGGCATTAACGGAGATGCAAAAAAGCTGCCCGCAGATTATTTTATAGCTGCCTTCGGGGGATGTCCGGACAATTCTTTATATCTTAACGTAAAAAGACAGTTCGAAACATACCAGATCGGAGATGCCGGTAAAGTTGGAAAAATAATTGACAGTGTACAGGCAGGCTTTGCCATAGGTAAAATAATTTAATCAATAAATAGCCTAATTATGAATGGAGATTTTAAGCTTGGTTTTTGTCCTACCATGGAAGGAATTGCCCGGAAAATAGCCCATAAAACCAATAACATATCTTTTATTCCCCTGGGAAGTGCCGCCGAAGCATTATATTATCTCAGAGAGGATCAGATCGAAGGAGCCCTGATAGGGAGAATTGCGAAAAAATCAGAAATTACACCTGACATAATAAAGGTCAACCTGCAAAAAGACGGGTTTACTTTAATATCCTTACATAAAGGATTCATAAATAAATCTGATCTCCCTGCTTTGCCGGTGGTTACCTTTATTCCTCCTGACATCGTAAAAAATGTCATTCCGGAAGTAAAGAACGTTAAATTAGTAGAGTCTGAAGAAGAGATGTTCAACTATCTTAACGATCATGCCGGACTTATACCATGGAGTAATTATAAGGATGAATACGAGTTGTTGATACCGATGGAAGCCGGAGGTAAAATGATCCGGTTCAGACTTCCCGTTATTTATTACAGGAAAGGAAATGAAGATGTTGTTCTTCAGACCAGTAAAATCATTAAATGATCAGCAATAGAAAGTGTTTATGTTTTTCCATTGCTGATTCGTATTGATTTTTATTTTATTGCCAGTTGGTCTCCATTTATTTACGGTAAAAAAAAAAAAGGAGGCCAAACGACCTCCTTTTACCCTTAAAACAAAATCTCAGGATTTCACTTCAGGTGTTGATTTTCCCATAGCGCCAAAACCACCAATCATGATGAGAACTCCTGAGATAGCGTCATTCCACAAATTAGCAGTATGTGCCTGTAACGAGGGCACAAAGGCTGCGATGATCAGCCATATGCCAACCAACCCGGATAACCATGCCTGCCAAGGTTTAGCTTTGATCATCCAGAAACCGGCAACGGCTACGATAATACCTACAATGAGATTGTCCCATAAGTTCCCTGTCGGACTAAAATTCAAAAAGGCTGCGATGAAGATCCACACCCCTAAAATTGCGACCGTCCAGGATTGCCATGTTGTTTTCATTTTATTATCCTCCTTATTGGTTTAATTAAACATTTTATCTGTCATTTGACGTAAAACACAAACAATGCCAAGCTATATAATATGCACTAATACAGAAAGATAGGAGAATGTAGAAAAGTGTGGATTCCTGATTTAACCGGATTTTGGGAACATGGATTTCCCGGTATTCTGGTCCAGGGAACTTAAAGGACTGAATATAAATATACTGGGGAGGGAAACCGTGTTTCTCTTTTTATTGTTTTAGTTGTTTTGTGACGTTGATATTTTCTTTTTGCAGATTATTGACATTCGGTAAAAATGTAATAACTGCCGGTAACGAGTACCTGTTCATCTTACGCTCTTTAGATCTGTTCTTTTCTCCAGCACCTTCCGGATAAGGATAAACATTCTTTCACAAAAATCATATTGAAAGTTTTTGTGGGATTGAAGGTTCATTTCTATGTTCAGGGTCATGGGAATGCTTATGTATAAAGTAGCAATGCTTTCTACCGAAAGATCCGGATCCCATATTCCCAATGTGATACCGTCAATGACGATCTTGCTGAAATATTGTTTGACCGACTGAAAAATATCATGGAGATGCTTTTTTAGTTCAACATCCTGCTGGTAGGTGGCCTCTGTGAACAAAAGAATGGTAATTCCTTTGTTTTTAAGAAGATATTGGATGTGATAGCACATATACTTGTGCAGCCGTTTTTCGGGAGAAGTATCTTTCAGTGCAATTTTTTTCATGTTCTCGACCATCTCATTTCTGACATCCATGACAATATCAAAGATGATCTGTTCCTTTGATTCAAAATGGCGATATATAGCCCCTTCACTCAATCCCAGTTTTTGGGAAAGATTATGGATGGATAATCCCTTAAAACCTTTTTCAGAAATGATCATGCAGACCGCCTCTTTGATCTGTTCTTTTCTGAACTTTGTGGATTGCCTTATGGTTACCATAAATGAAAAAATATTATAAACGAATTGTAAAAGATAAAAATATGAAAAAACAGGCCAATGTATCTTCTCATGTCATACCTCTTTTATTTATTTCCACTCAGATATTGTA
>WFSC01000253.1 GCA_015486185.1 Bacteroidales bacterium
CAAATGCATCAACCTTTAGCCATTGCTGTCATCGGGGGGTTTCTTATTGCTATACCACTGTTACTCATTGTCCTACCAACACTTTTGCGAATAATCTACAGAAAATCATAAACCAAACTAATTAATTATAAATATTAAGAATTAAACCATGGAAGATAAATTATTTAACAAATATGTACTAATATTTATCATAATTGTCTTACTCTTTGCCAGTGGAATAAAAATTCATTCTTTGATGACCGCTCCAAAGACTTCAGATTGGAATTATCACCAATTACAAAAAATAGATAAATCAAAAACAAATTTTTCATTTGCTGTTTTCGGAGATAATAAAAATTCCGTTAAAACTTTTAATACCCTTATTTCCAAACTAAATAAAGAAAACGTTCTTTTCGTCGTCGATGATGGGGATCTGGTTTTCGAAGGGGATTATGAAAAATTCAGATTCTTCTTAAATCAAATCAAAAGATTGAATAAACCATTGCTCACTGTTTTTGGGAATCATGATGCCAAAGATGAAGGCAGGGTGGCATATTATAATCTTTTCGGGCCTTTTTATTACTCGTTTACCGTAGGAGATAACTATTATATTATTTTGGATGACGCAAATGAAAAAAGGCTGGATGATGAACAATTTAATTGGTTACAGAATGAATTAAAGATCAGTCAGAAGTATAAAAATCGTTTTGTTTTTATGCATGTCCCACTCTATGATCCGAGAAAGGGAAGATACAAACAGGGTCATAGTCTGGAAGATTTGGGGTTTGTAAAAAAATTAAACAACTTATTTGACGAAAATAATGTAACCATGCTTTTTGTATCTCATATTCATGCTTATTACAGAGGAGTATGGGGTAAGACTCACTATATAATCACAGGAGGAGGTGGCGCAGAATTAGAAGGTTCTAATCCTAAACATTTTTTCTATCATTATATCAAGGTTCATATCAATGACTCAGGTGTTAAATATGATGTTATCAAATTGGCAAGCCCTGATTTTGAATTTTTTGACCGGCTAACACACGATGCCTGGATATATATTTATGCCTTCTTTGCCATTCATTTCATTGATACGCTTTTATTGATTGCTGTTGCTTATTTAAGTATTTACATCATTTTTATAAAATGGAAATGGACTATTAAAAGAAATAAGAATTAAGTGTTTCAAAATTTCTAACTGTTACAAAATATTGAAAATAGTAATTATATTTAAAGCCTGTTATTTTGATTTGATAACATTATTTCATGTCTCAGGCATTCCCAAAAACGATGAAAACAATCACGAGGATTCACCGGGAAAATTAATCGCTAAATGTATAATACCAACATAAACGGAAATTTAACGAAATTCGGACAAATGAAACAATTAACAGTTATAAAAATATCCATTCTGGTTATCATTTCCGTATCCATCTCCCAATGTAAAAATAATACGGGCCAGGAAAAATCACCGGTATATGTAAAAATTGAAACCACAATGGCAAAAAATGCAGTTTTTTATAATGATATTGAAGGATATGGTACTATAGAAGCACAATATTCTCTGGATTTAGAAACCAAATTTGACGGGATTGTACATTTTGAGAACCTCCATGGTATGATTAAGAAGGGAGAAATAATTTATACATTGAGTGGTACAGAAGTTGAGCTGAAAAAGGAAAATTTAGAGAAAAATCTGGCCGTAGCGGAAACCCAGTTTGAATATGCAAAGAAATATTATGATGCTCAAAAGAAGCTGCACAGCGGTAAATATATTGCACGGCTTGATTTTGAAAAAGCTACGAGGGATTTTGAGAATGTTCAAAACAATCTAAATAGAGTAAAATACGAATTAAAGTATTTTTACTCTATGATTAATTACAGAGCCCCTTTTAGCGGATACCTTGATTATATACAAGTACCTCAGGGAGAAGATGCTGTAGCCGGACAAGTTCTCGGGACCTTCCAGGATGATGAGCATCTTAAACTGGTAGCTCCTTTTTATGGTAATCTGAAATTACTAAAAACAAAAGATGTCAATCTGATCATCAACAATAAAAGATATTCAGGGACTTTGATATATAAAGAGGAAGCAATTAATCCTGCCACTGGTGGGCATACGTTATGGATTGCTATTGGAAATCCGCGGGATTTAAATAACGGCGATTATGTCTCTTATTCTTTTCTTTTAAATGAACACACAGCTGTTTCCGTCCCCATGGAAGCGCTTATACAACAAAAAAATCAGTACTTTGTTATTGTTTCTGCTGAGGGTCATTATAAGAAAGTTTCTGTAACGGCAGGTATTGAACAAAACGGAAGAGTGGAAATTTTATCCGGTATAAAACCGGGTACAAAAGTTGTGACAAAAGGGGCTTTCGAAAAATTTTACGGGAATCTTGAAGAAACGATGAAAATTGCCGATTAATTCCGTAGAGATGAAAAAAATATTTGAAAAATACATCACACATCCTTTTTATACTGTTATCATTATCATCCTTCTGATCATTGCCGGCAGCTGGAGCCTTTTCAAAATGCCGGTAGATTATTTTCCGGGCTTAAATTATCCTTTGGTGAATGTCATTACACAATATTCGGGGGTATCTCCTGCAGACATGGAAGTTTTGGTAACCCGACCCATTGAGAGCACTCTGCAGGGTATCCGGGGTGTAAAAAGGACCTCATCGGTAACCACTATGGGACATTCACAGGTAACCGTCGAATTCAGTAACACCTATACGATTCTCAATGCCCGGCAATTAACTGCTGCTGCTTTGTCCAACCTGTCAGGACAGTTACCTGCAGGCGTTGTACCTGTTATTGATAACCTGGGTAGCCGAATGCAGGAGGTAATCGGTTTTACTTTTTCTAATCCCGGTGTTTCCCAGTCAAAACTCCGTAATATTGTTCAATATCAGATCAAGCCGGCATTGCTTGGAATAAATAATATTTCCAGAATTGATGTGCTTGGAGGCGATAAACCTGCTTTTATTGTAGAACCCAATCCCGCAAAAATGCAATTGCTGCACATTAGTATGATTAATCTGGAAAAAGTTTTATCAGACAACAATATCATTGTTTCGGGGAGATATCTTGAAAAATATTATTACGATATCCCTATTACAGGAAACGGCCAATATCAAAAAATAAGTGATTTAAATTATCTGAAAGTTGCAGCAGAAAAAAATGGAAATCCGGTTTTCCTTAAGGATATTGCCACTCTGCGCAAAGGAGCTCTTCCAAAACATTATGTGGTTACCAGCGGGAAAAATCCTGCGGTGGCTATAATGATACAAAAAGCCATAGGTAGCGGTTCCATAAAAGTGGCCAGGGAGGTTCAAAACAAAATGAATGACTTAAAATATTTATTACCACCCGGTACCCAGGTAAATAAATTTTATGACCAGTCAGAAGTGTTAAGTAAGTCCATGGCTGGCGTCCGTAAAGAAATATATATCGGCGCTATTCTGGCTATTCTGGTGTTATTTGTTTTTCTGCGGCGTCCAGGCCCCACATTGATTGTCTCAGTTACGATCCCTCTGGCTTTATTTTTTGCCGCTTTCGTCATGAATATCATTGGTTATACATTAAACATGATTACCCTGGCAGCACTTACCTTATCATTGGGTATGGTGGTGGACGATTCCATTATTGTACTGGAAATTATTGAAAAATACCTGGAAAAAGGGAAAAAACTAATGGTTTCCATCCGGCAGGGGATATCAGAAATTTTCGCTCCCGACCTCAATGGAACCCTCACCACCATTATTGTATTTCTTCCATTATTATTTATAACCGGCTACATGAAGGATCTGATTACCCCCTTCGGTCTGACCATAACTTTAACATTACTGGGGTCTTTTCTGATTTCAATTACCCTGATTCCTGCATTGGTTTACTGGAAAGGCGGAATGAAAGGGAATAAAGCAAAGGGACCCCCTTCCTTCCTAAAGCAATTTGAAAGTATTAATGACAGGCTGTTGAACTATGTTCTTCGGCATAAACTTTTTGTCGTCTTCTCGCTGGGCGTTCTGTTTATTGCCGGCGGAGCGGCCTTGCCTTTTTTCAATAAAGCCGATATGCTACCACCCGTAGATGAAGGAGCTCTGTTGTTTGAATATGTCATGCGTCCGGGTGTATCTTTGAAAGAATCAGAATCCGTAGCAAAACAGTTAATACAGGTTATTCAAAAAAACCCGAACGTAAAGAACATTTATCTTCGTACAGGATCTCCCGAAGATACTTATTATGTGGAAGGTGTTAACAGGGGGGAACTATATATTAAACTAACGGACAAAAAACACAGGACGGAAACGGTTACACAAATTATTGACGGTTGTAAAAGACAGTTTGCAACTTTTGATGGGGTAATTATTTTATATCATCAACCGACACAGGAAAATATAGATGAGAGTTTTAGTGGTTTACCTGCTTTTTTCGGCATTTCAGTAGCAGGTCCTGATCTGGATACACTTACCACCCTGGCAACAAAATTAGAAGAGATAGCTTCACGCACAGGCGATTTTACAAATATTATCAATAATTCAAAGTTTTCAGTTCCCCAGATCAAGGTAACACCCAAACGAGCACAACTGGCTCGTTACGGATTAAGTGCTTTTGATATATTCCGGGAGCTTTCTCTTGCTTTCCGTGGTAAAGTAGTGGCCCAATTTGTTAAGGAACAAGTCCCTGTATCAGTTTTTCTGCGATTACCCGAAAAAGACAGAAAAGACATACATACACTGGAAAACCTTGCTATTCGTACTGCCTCAGGCACTTATATCCACCTTGGCAAAGTAGCCACTATAAATACCATCCAAGCCCTTCCGGCTATCAGCCATCTCAACGGAGAACGTGAAATAACACTTACCGCAGATCCCCAGGGTAATTTGTTAAGTGCTGTAAAGAGATTAAAAACCGCAGTGGGAAACAACTTTTTTCCCAAAGGATATAATCTTCAAATAAGGGGTCAATTCCAAACCCTGATGCAAACACTAAAATCTTTTTTGTTCGTGATAGTAATTGCCATCATACTTATTTACTTTATTCTGTACCTGCAATTTAATTCCTTTTGGCAACCTTTTGTCATATTACTGAAAATACCGCTGGATTTTATCGGGGTGTTTATCGCATTACTTATATCAGGGACTCAGTTAAATATATCGGTAGCCCTGGGATTATTGACGTTAATCGGTGTAGCAGTTAATAATGCCATACTTTTGATTGACAAAGCAAATCTTTTAAGGGCAAAAGAGCATTATGCATTAGATGATGCCTTGCGGGAAGCAGTGCATTTGAGAACCCGGCCCATTCTTATGACCGGATTAACAACTATTATTGCGTTACTTCCAACGGCTATTGGCATGGGGTCGGCTATACATCAGCCCTTTGCCGTGACAATTATCGGAGGGATGATTACCGGAATCTTATTTTCTCTGAATATTATACCCATGATCTACGAATCCTTTGCCAGAAAATTTGAAAAATAAACGACGGCACATCAAAACCAAAAGATTTAATAAAAAATTTCTTAAAACGAACTATCCCCGAGGCAGAGCCCCGAGGAATTCTTTGATTAAACATGACAAGGAAGGCCAGAAAAACGTACATTTCCTTCCGGAATATATCTTAATGATCATTGAAATCTGATTTCTTCCCGGATTGTGCGATATAGATTCTGACCTGAACTCTCAGGCTTACCGGCAATAGCTGCCAAATACTCCATAACGCCCGGATTGCATTTTTCTGTCAAATTCAAATTTTATTCAAAATCATAATCCAATTTTGTAATAATTAGGGTTTGCTAATTATTAAACTGATGAATACGGCCGCGAAGTATCCATGAAAACTTCTCTTCTTTTCGCATGTAGCTTTTTATTATTTTCTTCATTCAATATTGCTGTCTCTCAAACTATTGTCTTAAAAGGGCAAATAACGGATAAGACCTGCCTGGAACCGCTGCCCGGAGCCTCTGTTATTCTCCATAAACAAAGTGATTCATCTTTTGTTACAGGAACGATAACCGACAGTACCGGAACTTTTGTCCTAAAACCGGTTTCCGGAATAAGATATTTCCTTGAGATCAGTTTTTTAGGCTTTATATCCGACACCATCTTCAATATTTTACCGGTAAAAAACAAAGATTTTGGCAGGATTGAGCTCAATCCATCAAAAATATTACTTGACGAAGTTAGCATTACATCTGAAAAATCCATCTTAACGTACAACCTGGATAAAAAAGTATATCATGTCAATAGAGACGTTATGGCCGAGTCAAGTTCGGCCAGTGAAATACTGCAGAATATTCCGTCTGTATCAGTTGATATCAATGGAAATATTACCTTGAGAAATACAGGTAGCATTACCTTTTTTCTGAATGGCCGACCTTCCGCTTTACTACGTAGAAATCCTGCTGCTGTTCTTGAACAAATCCCTGCCAGTTCCATCGATCGCATTGAAATCATTACAAATCCATCAGCAAAATACCGGCCTGACGGAGTCGGTGGAATTATCAACATCGTATTAAAAAAAGGGATAAGAACGGGTCTAAACGGAGAAGTCAGTCTGAATGCAGGCAATGAAAAACGATATAATACAAATTTGAATTTGAATTATGGAACAAAGAACATGAAGGTTTACGCAAGATATGGATTACGTCATTCCAACGGAAGCATATTATATTCTGATAACCGATTATATAAAGACAGTTTAAACGGCCATGTGAACAGTCATTATCATGAAGAAGGAATGTCCACAATAGATGCTCTGGCACACAATGTCATGGCCGGCATGAATTATAAGATAAATAAAAATAATAATGTGGAATTGACAGGCACTTATTTTCATCAGCATTCTTTACATAACGGCACCTATGAGATTCAGTCTCATAACGCAATGGAGAATCCCATCTACCTACTTACCAATAAGCAAACCAATAACGAAATGGAAAAAGAAGGGGAAGTAAATCTATCTTACGAACATACTTTCCCAAATAAGGAAGATCATACGCTTAGTATGGATGCAACATTGTCCGGCTACAACGAGGGAGAAGATCAAAAGTTTTTACAGCATTTTTCTTTTCCGGAAGACTCTGCCATTTCAAGCTCATACCATGTAAAAAAATCGGGGAACCAAAATGAAATAAATGTTGATTATTCCCTGCCTGTTGGAGAAGATGCAGTATTTGAGAGCGGTTATAACGGAGAATTCATTTTTGACAATATCAGGTACGCCAAAACACTTACTGACAGAAATAAATTTTTATTTAACCAGCAGACTCATGCCTTTTATATTTTATACGGACAATCCATCAATAAATTTAGTTTCAAAACGGGACTACGGGCAGAACAAACATATATAAAATCTCATCTTATCAGCCCAACAGACACATTGGTTTTAAATCATTACTTTAAATTGTTTCCCACAATACACCTTGGTTATAATCTCAGTGACACAAGGCAAATCAGTCTCAGTTATTCAAAAAGGATAAATCGTCCGGATGCGGATGCATTAAATCCTAATCCGGAATACAGCGACCCGCGTAATGCAGAAGCCGGCAACCCAAACCTACAACCGGAACAGATTCATTCTTTGGAACTGAGTCTCAATATGGAGCAAGACCATTTATCTTTATTATCTACCTTGTATTACAGATATAAGTATGATGCGTTTACTCCGGTCTTTCATAATATTGGAGACAGCCTTGTGCTTGTAACAACAACCAATCTAAATACACGGCAATCGGGAGGTCTGGAATGTGCATTGTCCGGCAGTTTGTTCAATAACCGCTGGAATTATAACTTAACTGCAGATGTTTATTATACTACAATAGATGCCTCAAACCTGGGATACACGAATAACAAATCAAGTATTTCCGGAAATATTAAAGGATATTCATTGCTAAAATTTAGCCATCATACATTCCTTCAGATAAATGCTTACTATTATTTCCCTGGTATTAACCCTCAGGGCAGGAGAAATGCATTTTACTATTTAAACACAGGGATCAAACAAAACCTTATAAAAAACAGGATATCTCTTACACTCACTGTGACAGATATTTTTCATACGTATAAGATCAAATACAAGATCGAATCAACTGAACTAAGTCAATATACCACTATTCAAAGACGGTTGCCGGTTTTTTATTTAGGGCTAATTTGGAGATTTAACAATTACCATAGCAAGGATAACCTTGAATATGAAGGGGAGGGAATAAAAAGATAGAGGTATAAGGATGGATTAAAAACTATTCTTCCCCATACGAGTTTCCCCACTCCAGCAGATATCCCTCAATTAAATTGTAAATTACCATGTCAAAGATAATCCAACTTGATTTCCATATTGAATTAAAGTAATTTCTACTTTGTTTTTTGTTTTTAAATTCGTAGAAGACAATGCATTTTGATGAGACTTATTAAAATGTGACACTACTTGTTTACCGCATACATAGCCAAATACTGCTCCCAAAAAAACATCAGAGGCCCAATGTGCATGTTCGGTTAATCTGGATATACCCACCAATGTCGCTGCCGAATAGCTTATTATCGGTATTACAGGCCTGTCTTTATATTGTAGCGCAAAAACTGTTGCGATTGAAAAGGCTGTAGCCGTATGACCCGAAGGAAATGCATCGAATGAAGACACGCCTTTTTTTGGTAAAAAATCCTGATCATATTGTGCGAAAGGCCCATGCCAAAAACCACCTTCCGTTTTACTGTAAAAGTATGCTGCAGAAGGCCTTTCCCGGCCGGTAAGTAATTTAATTAACCTGACCCATACCCCGGAAGTAATCATCGCTTGTGTAGCCAGTAAACTGGTCTGAACACCTTTTTTATATTTAAATACGGCACTCCCCAAACCAAATACACCAACTGAAAAAATGCCATAGTTTCCACCAAACTCAGTTATGTAAGGCGAAGACTTGTTGATCCATGGATGTTCTTGTTTTTGAAACCTGGCCCAGTCATCAATATCATTATCAATTATAATCAGGCCGGCCGTAATGCCAACGACAGAACCCGTAATTAACCATTGTTTTGTTTTAAAACGTAAAGGGGCAGTTGCCTGTTCTCCAAAGTTGTGCATTAATGACGGGAAATAACCTTTTTTAGAACGAAATGAAAAGATACTGTCAGTTTTATAAAAACTTGTTTGTACTCTTTGACCCAGCCCTTTAACCATATTAGCTTCTGCAGATAATTCGGACAATATCATAAGCGAATCTGGACCCTGTAAATTCTGAGTATAAACTTTATTACTACAGGTAATTAAAACCATACCATTTATCATCAAATTTACAAAATGATTTAAAATCCTTTTTCCTGTTGGGATGGCTATTCTTTTACTTAAAAACAAGACTATCTGTTCTAATTAAAGCTTATATACTTTAAGATTAGAAACTGAAACATTGGTTGGGTCTTATGCCAAAAAACTTTGATAAATAGCCTTATAAAATAAAACAGCCTAAACATGAATAACATTCTTGCACAAATTGACATAGAAACATCGTTATTCTATATTTATACCTTCAGAATTTATTCAAAAATGAAAAGTATCTTTGTACAATGAAACTACTACTCATAGAAGACGAGGCAGAATTGGCAAAAAGCATCCGGGATTATCTGAATGGAAACGAATTTGTGTGTGAATGGGCAGATAATTTTTCCTTAGCCATTGAAAAGATATCAATTTATGATTACGATTGTATTTTATTGGATCTTATGTTGCCTGACGGGGATGGGTTTGATATCCTGGCAGAGCTGAAAAAGCAAAATAAGACCGACGGGGTCATTATTATTTCTGCAAAAGAGACTCTGGAAACCCGGATCGAAGGGTTTAACCTGGGGGCGGATGACTACCTGGTAAAACCATTTCATTTATCAGAATTACTGGTGAGAATACAAGCACTGATCCGGCGAAAACAATTCAACGGAAGTAATAAGATTGCTTTTCATGAAATTGAGATTGACCTTCTTTCGAAAGTTGTCAAAATCCATGGTAAAAAAATTGAACTTACAAAAAAAGAAATCGACTTGTTATTGTATCTGATCGGCAATAGGAACAGAGTGCTCTCCAAGGGAGCCATAGCAGAACATCTTTCAGGGGACATGGCAGATATGCTGGACAATCACGATTTTGTGTATGCTCATATAAAAAACTTAAAAAAGAAGCTGAGAAATGCGCAAAGTGGCGATTATATAAAAACCATATACGGACTGGGTTACAAATGGCAGGATGAGCAATAAACTATTACATAAAACACAACGGGTTTATCTTGTATTTTCATTAGCCATATTTATAATTGTGGCTCCTTTGTTTTATTTCATCACCGAAAAACTATATATAGCAAATACGGATGAGACGTTAATGCTTTACAAAAAAGAATTTTTAGATCATGCTGTCCCAAAATTAAAGATATCCGATATACCTGTTTGGAATAAATTTAATAACAGCATAAAAATCGAAGGAACAAAAGGATTAAAAAAAGACACCCTGTTTTCTGCCTTTTACTTTGTTGGAGGAAAACAGGAAAATAAAGAATTCGGAGAATTTAATGGGGAACAACAAGAACAAGAAAAAGAAGCATACCGGGAATTAAATTCACCCATTCACGTTGAAGGAAAGCCTTATACTTTGGTAGCAAAAATAAATCTGGTTGAATCCAATGATTTAATGATGAATATTGCCCTTCTTTTTCTAATACTTATTATCTTGATGCTTGTGGGCTTGTTTTTCATTACCCGTAAATTATCGACCAATTTATGGAAACCCTTTTATGAGACACTGGAAACCATTGAGCTTTTTGAAATTGATAAAAACAAGCCCCTGCAATTTTCAACTACCAACATCGAAGAGTTTAGCCGGTTAAATAAAAGTATTGGTAAGTTGATAAAGAAAAATATCACCATTTTCGAAAACCAAAGGGAATTTGTAGAAAATGCAGCACACGAGTTACAAACACCCATTGCCATCTTTCAGGCAAAAATTGATACACTCATCCAGCGTTCGGATGTAACAGAGGGGCAATCGGAAATATTAGGCTCGCTGAATGACAGTATCTCCCGCTTGGTCCGATTGAATAAAAACCTGTTGCTGCTCTCTAAAATTAATCATAATATCTTTAATGAGACTACACAACTATCAATAAATGAACTTATTCAGAATCAGCTTGATTTTTTTACAGAGCAAGCACATCAAAAAAATATTCAAATTGAGAAAAGGGGCGATATTGATGTAAAAGTAATTGCAAATACCGGATTAACTGAGATCCTTTTAAGAAATCTTCTTCTAAATGCAATACAGCATAATGTACAAAACGGGAGGATCTACATTCGGTTTACGGAAAATAAACTAACCATTGTAAATACGGGAACTCACAAAGCATTATCGCAGGAAAAACTCTTTAGCCGGTTTTCAAAGACTCACGCTTCAAAACAAGGGAACGGCCTGGGGCTGGCCATAGTTAAGAAAATTGCCGATCTTAATCATTGGATGGTCTCTTATACTTTTTCCAATAATCTCCATTTCTTTTCCGTACAATTTCAATAATTTAAGAAACTTATAAATAAAATGGTCAATAGAGAGTAAAAGTTAAAAATAAGGAGATGAAACATATAACTTTTTTTTTATTGATATTCTTTTGCTTTATCTATGCAAAAGGACAGTCTTTGCCGGATACAACGGCACACCCTCCGGATAACATAGCATCCGTAAGCTTACTCAAAAAAAGCATTTTGCCCATATCCTTTATCGGAGCGGGGGCTCTCCTTAGTGGCAGTAAACCGGAAAAAAATCTACAAACGAATCTGCGGGACAGAATCGGTAACACGTTTGAATTCCGTATAGATGACTACATCCAGTATGCACCTGTGGCCGGAATGTATATCGCCGATATCGCCGGAGTAGAAAGCAAAAACCACTGGTTTGACCAGACCAAATATTTAATTATCTCAAATGTGATATCCGCTTCCATCACGCAAGCTTTGAAAAAGATCACACAAAAAGAACGTCCGAATGGTTCTCCCTATTCCTTCCCGTCAGGTCATACCACATTTGCTTTTACCAATGCAACCGTTCTTTTTAATGAATTCCGGGAAACATCTCCTGTTCTGGCATACAGCGGATATGCCTTTTCCACCACAACAGGGATCTTCCGTATGCTGAATAATAAACACTGGCTCTCTGATGTTTTGGCCGGGGCCGGAATCGGTATGATCGTCACTGTTTTTGTTTACCACTTTGAGCCTTTAAAAAATTTCAACCCGTTCAAAAAATCAAAGAATTTTACTTTCCTTCCACAATTAAGTAAAGATCACTATGGATTTTATTTGGCCTATAGCTTTTAAGTGATTATCAGTACATCTCGGATAAACCATCACTCATCCATGCCTCTTCTTATTAGCATAATAAAGACTATCCGTTTGAGAGTTAGTTGGGGGGTTGCCACCTTCTGAAAATGAAGAAAGATGGAAAACAAGGGAGTATCTCTTGTAATATCGAATATTATCCATTTTCAGAAAAAGAAATTCAAAGTTTATTCAAAATCACATTGCACTTTTGTGTTGATATAATTTTTTATTAACTAAAATCTTACAACAATGAAGAATTTAATTTTGGTATCCATGATTTTTGCTGTTTTCAGTTTTTCGGCTTGTGGGCAAAAAGAAAACGTTCCTGCAAAAGTAAAAACTGCATTTTTACAAAAGTTTCCCCATGCAACGAATATAAGCTGGGATAAAGAAAATACTACTGAATGGGAGGCGGAATTTAAAATGGCTGGAAAACAGTATTCAGCAAATTTTGACACAGAAGGTAACTGGAAAGAAACAGAATACAAAATGAACGAATCAGAATTGCCGAATACTGTGAAAAACACTTTGAAGAGCAAATTTGCCGGTTATGATATTGAAGGGGCCGAAGTTTCAGAAACTCCGGAAGGCACAGTTTATGAACTGAAACTTGAAAATGATGAAACCGATATGGAAGTCGCAATAAATAACAAAGGCAAAGTTGTGAAGAAGGAAGTAAAAAAGGAAAAAGATGAAGAAGGTGGTGAAAGAGGGCATGAAAAGAATCATGAATAATAATTGTACCAGCCCCGGCAATTGAGTACGGGGCTGGTTTCTGTGATCCCTTCGTCGCACACTGTCAGGTCTTTCTTCCGTTCATCGTTCAACATTCATCAATCAACATTCCCTTCATCCTTCTTCACCAGCATGGCTTCGATGCCTTTGACGGCGCGGTAGCCGTCGGCGATGGCGCTGATAGCGTCGGCGGTACGGTTGGCAGCATCCCCGCCGGCGAAGATCTTCGGATCACTGGTCTGCTGGATCTCATTGACCACAAAACGTCCCCGTTCGATCTTGATCTTCTCGGCAAACTCTTCTTCCAGGAAGCTGTAATCGCCCTGTTGCCCGATAGCGCCCAGGACGGCGGTGGCCTCAATGGTTTTATTACTGCCTTCGATGGGTACCGGTTTGGGACGGCCGCCCCGTTCATCAGGTACCATCTCTGCCATCACGTATTCCACTGAGATCACATGGCCTTTTTCATCGCCATGGAACTTGACGGGTATAGCCTGGGGTACGATATGGACGCCTTCTTCTTCAGCGCCTTCAATTTCTTCCCAGTCGGCCGGCATATCCTGTACACGACGACGGTAGAGGATCGTTACGTCGGCTCCCAGACGGCGGGAGACACGGGCTGCATCAATGGCCACATTCCCTCCACCAATGACAATAACCTTGTCGCCTAAATCCACTCTTTTGCCGTTGTTGATCTCATACAGGAAGTTGACGGCCTGTATTGATCCTTTCAGGTTTTCTCCTTCTACGCCAAGGGTCCAGGGTTTCGGGAAACCTACCCCTACGAAAACAGCATCATGGGTGTCATAGATCTCCCTGAAGGATATATCCTTGCCTACTTTCGTATTGAAATTGATCTTGACGCCGACCTTTTCGATATATTCTATCTGTTTATCCAGACTTTCTTCCGGGAAACGGTATTTCGGGATCCCGTACATCGTCATTCCGCCTGCTTTGGCATGGGCTTCGTAAATGGTGCAGTCGAATCCTCTCAGTGCCAGATAATAGGCTACGGTCAGCCCGGAAGGTCCGGCGCCTACGATGCCTACCTTAAAACCGTTGGGTTCTTTGATCTCCGGATTAACAATTTCCTTTATCAGATCAGCATTGTCCACTGTTTCGGTAGCATACCGTTTCAGCCAGCGTATCGCAATGGGCTCACCGCGGTGGGCGATAGCACAGACATCTTCACAACGGCGTGTACATACCTTTCCGCACATCTCCGGCAGGGGATTGTTATCGTATATGATACGTACAGCGTCGGCGTCGTTGGCACGGGCTATTGCATTGATATATTCCGGTATATGCATGTGTTCGGGGCAGGCTTCGGTACAAAGGCCGCAACTTATACAGCGGCTGGCTTCGGCACGGGCCTGTTCTTCGTTGTATCCCAGCACTACTTCTGCAAATGACTTGACCCGTTCCATTCCTTCCAGCTCGGGCATGGGAATGCGGGCAAAATCGTTCAAAGAGGTCTCTTCGGTACTGAAGAAAGATATGCGTTCTTTGCCTTGTGGATTATCCACCCCCGGCATCCAGAGAAAAGAATTTGGATCTTCACTAACATACAAGTAATCTTTGGTCAGGCTCAGGCTGCCGGTAGGGCATACGTCCACGCATAAACCACACCAACAGCACCGCCCGTTATCAACACGGGGACGCAGGCCGGAATCTCCTTTTTTCCCTTCGATTCCTTCCACCGGCACCATATCGATGGCCTGATTCTGGCATATGGTTGCACAGTTTCCGCAACCAATACATTGCTCCAGGTCATTGTAATGAAATCCCCGGTACCTGTCTGCAGCTTCCCGTGTAACATAGGGAACATCCTTTAACGTATGCGGTTTACGGCCGAACTGTTTCAGTGCGGTCAGTGGTTTTAGTGTACCTTTCAGATCAAAAAAGCTCATAATCGTTCTATTCCTTTCTGGCGTTAACTATATTATCTTTCAACTTCCGGCGGGCAGGTGCCCAGACTGAACATTATCTCTGAAACATCAGCGATATTAGCTCCTACCAATAGATCTTCAAGAAGAGTTATAGCATGAACATAAGCTGCCCCGCGTTCATGGGCCCGTCGTGGGTGGGTACTGACCCCGTCACTGGCAACAAAAAAACCAACTTCCCCTCTGGCGGCTTCGGTGTGTGCATAAGCATCTCCTTTCGGCAAAGTCCATTTCTGTGGATTGGGAATTTTATTATAGTACTCTCCTTTGGGTATTTTGTCAATGACTTGCCGTACAATACGAATGGATTGTCGTATTTCCTGACGCCGTACCTGGGCACGTGACCAGATATCTCCGTTTTCTCCCGTAGGCACTATAAAGTCAAGCTTGTCATACACTTCATAGGGGTCATCGATACGCATGTCATGTCTGATACCGCAACCCCGTAAAGGAGGTCCAACCACCCCCCATTCAATAGCTTTCTCTTTATTGATGATCCCGATACCTTTAGCCCTTTTCTGAAAGATGGCGCTCTCAAATAAAAGATCATCATAGTCATTCAGGCGTTTCTCCAGATAATCCATGGTTTTAATAACCTGTTCCTCGAAACCTTCCGGAAAATCTCTTCGTACCCCCCCAGGCCAGATGTACATATGATAGATACGGGCACCGGTCAGGGCTTCAAACAGGTCAAGGACATAATTCCGGTCACCTATGCTCCACTGGCCAACGGTATGAAGTCCGAGAGAAGACGCCTGGGCACCATACCAAAACAGGAATGCACCTATACGGGCGAGTTCCAGTACCATCACTCTGATATATTTTGCCCGTTCCGGTACTTCCCTTCCTTCAAGCATCTCCACGGCCCGGGCATAACTTTCTTCCACGGGATCCGGCTCTGGTACGCAAAAACGACAAAGCAGGGTAAAACTCTGTAACCAGTTGCGCTCCTCCATCAATTTCTCGAAAGCACGATGCAGATAACCTACTTCGGCAGTCGCCTTAACAATGGTATCTCCCTCCACTTTCAGACGAACCATCATATTCCCGGTAATCCCGGGATGCTGTGGCCCAAAATATAGTGTTGTTGCTTTTTCTCTCATCTATCTTTTGTATTTTTTGGCAAAATCCGGTAATTCTTCTCCCGTACGTTTGATGATTGTTTCGCGTACATCCTGTGCATCTTCCCTGCCGGGACGTGTATAATATGTTCTGGCGGCATATTCTCTGGTATCAAAGTCACGACGCATAGGGGGTGGTCCTTCCCAGTCTTCCAGCAGAAATTCTTCGGGAGCTTCCAGCCCGGTGAAATTGATGCCATACATCTCTTTCAATTCCCGTTCATAGGTGTTGGCCTGCCGCCAGATCATATCTATATTATCCAATACCGGGTGATCCCTGTCAATGCGTGTACGAACATATACCTGTAACCTGTCTGTATAAGACCAGAGAATAAAAACAACCTCAAATTCTTTTTCTTCCAACCAATCTACACAGGTGATATGAGAAAGATGTTTAAAATTCATTTCATCTTTCAGGTAAAATAAGATAGAAGGTATGGTTTCTTTCTTAACACTAAAGTCCAAACGGTTATAATCATAATCTCTTTCTACGGCATCTTGAAAATGAGATTTGATCCGCTCAATTATTTTGGTTTTTATTTCTTTCATATTCTTTTGTATTACCAGTTATACTCCGGCATTCGCCAGTTAGGAATTACTTTTTTCTGGTTGGTACGGTACCAATCCAGGTTTTCCTTGTATTTATTAGCTCCGTCAGCTTTACCGGCCTGGATCAGTTTCTGTAATTTGGCAAAGCCGGCCAGTACAGCCTCAGGCCGGGGCATGCATCCATTGATATAAACATCTACCGGCAGATAGCGATCCAGCGCATTGATGGTATTATAAGAGTCCCAGTACATACCTCCATTGATGGTACAGGAGCCAAATCCGATGACATACTTGGGATCCTGCATTTGTTCATATACCCGGATCACTCTCTTTAAGGTTTTTGTGGTCAGGTATCCGGTGATCAGAAGCACATCTGCCTGACGGGGTGTTGCTCCGAAATGAATACCCAGACGTTCCGAGTCATAACGGGAGGTTACCGTGGGAGGCAATTCTATAGCGCCGCAGCCGGTACCATAAGCCAGAATCCAGAGCGAACTTTTTCTGGCGTAATTTTCTATGATATCGACAATTTTCTGAGAATTTTTATCGTTGAAAACCATTTTTATTTTTTTATTTAAGAATAACAGCTTGTATAACGGCTAATAAACCAAAAAGTGAAGGCCATCCCCAGAAATACCGTATAGCCTGTTCTGTACGATAACGCGGGCTGACGATTCCATAAAGCACCGGGATCAGGAAGAATGAAAATGTTTTTATCAGCAAAGCCAGCAGGTTACTTGATCCGCCCATGAAAAGATCAACATATAGCGTTAACTTGGCAAACATAAATACAGCTCCGGCAGACATGAGGATGGACAAATATTTCCCTCCATATTCAGAGATAGGGCCGGAAGCCAGTTCATTTGGGGCTACCATGATATCAAATGGTGCATGGCTAAACATCCCCAGCATAGCTAAAATTGCGGCCAGAAAAGCAAAAGGGGAAGAAAACATGAGCCACCTTCCTGTCTCTGCCTGGACATTCATCAGATCAACAATAGATGTGGTTTTATACTGGATCATCAGGGCTACCAAAGCCAAGACCCATGGGATCTCATACCCTGTCATCTGGCTTAACCCACGGGTAATCCCTATGGCAGCATTGGGGTTTCCTGTCTGTCCAACCCCTAAAGCCATACCTAACTGACCAAATACCATTATGTAAAGAAGAAAAATCAGATCTCCCTGAAAATTCAGATTTGGGAAAAAATGACCATGATTGAATATGGGAACGATCAGCAATGCCATTACAGCCGTAACCATCATGAAAGCTGCACCCATATGCTGCATAATCCCCTGATGGATATTTGTTTTTTTAAAGTATAATTTTGATACATCAAGGAAATTCTGATACCAGGGCGGCCCGATCCTGTTTTGTACGCGTGCGGTGATCTTACGATCTAATCCCATATAGGTGATACCTACCGTAAAAGCCAGAATAAACGATATAATAGCACCAAGTGTATAATATAAAATACTTCCCATTGTTAAAATATTTTTAACTAACTAAATAAGCTGTTTTTAAAAAGCAATAAAAGAACCACAAAAATAATTACATAAATGGCATAGGTCTGGCCATTTCCCGAATATAACCGTCTGGTATAGTCAAAGAAAGCTTCCAGGCCGCTTCCTATCTCCCGGTAATAAGTCATCATACGTCTTTTCATAGCCGGAGCGACAGCCCGAAGGAACGGTTGGTAGAAATTGATGGAATAGGTAAGATTTTCGTTCTGTTTTGGTATCTCACCCGAAGTACTGATATCTTTTGTAGATACCTTACGCGTTGTTTTCCATCCTTTGATGGTCAGGACGAGGAAAAAGAAAAGGAATATGCCGGCCACTGCATAGAAAAGAGGTTTTAACGCAACCTGATTTCCCCATTCATTAAACAATACGGATGTGTTCCAGAAATGAACCTGTGTTGCCGGGAAACCAAGTGTTTGCATGGCTGCATCAAGGGGTCTGAAAATGATTTGCGGATAAACACCCAGGATGGACTCAAGCAGTGACAGAATCAGCATGGGTATTATCATCAAAAGGGGAGCTTCCCTGACATGGGCAATCTCTGGTTCTTCCTGTCCCAGGAAAAATCCGAAAAGGAACTTATAACAATACAGGAAAGCCGCAGTACTGGCGAAAAAGATAGCAACAACCAGGATAACATGATTACTGCTGATCAGGGACTGATATAACATCCACTTTCCGACAAAACCTCCCAGGGGAGGAATGCCGGCCAGGGTAATAATAGAAAATAAAGCTGCAATGAAAGTCCATGGCATTTTCCGGATTAAACCGCTGACTTCGGAGAATTTTACTTTTCCGGTTTGTTTTTCAACAGCGCCCACAACCAGGAACAATGTTCCTTTAAATAAAGCATGCATTACGGCCATGAACAATGCCGCAAGAATGGCAAGTTCAGTGCCGATAGCTACCCCGGTGATTATATATCCCAATTGGGCTACTGAAGACCACGCCAGTAATTTACGGGCATCATCCTGGGCGATGGCCCATAGCGTACCCATAATAGCTGTGATCGCTCCCAGCCAGGCAAAGGTTTCTCTGAATGCTGTGTCATTGGGCAGATAAGAGATCATGGTGACAAAGACCAGAACCATCCCGTAAATTCCCATCTTGGATAAAGCTCCGGAAAAAACACTGGTATAGGCCATGGGTGAGTCGGAATAGGCATCCGGCGCCCAGACATGTAACGGCATCATGGCTGCCTTTACCGAGAAAGCGGTCAGGAACAGGATAGGTAACCAGATTTTGGCAGAAAGGGTAAAAAACGGAAAGGCCTGTATCATATCAGGGATCAGCAGACTTTGTGTGTGGGCATAAACCATCACGATGGCCATCAGCATGGCATAGGCCCCAATAGCACTGAACAAGAGATAATTGATTCCGCTGCGTTGTACATGTTTGCCTTTATAAATCACAATGAAATAGGATGACCAGGTCATGATCTCCCAAAAGATAAAGAAGGAAACCAGATCACGGCTCATCAGGATACCCATCATGGAGAGCAGGCTGATAAGAAAATTGAAATAGAAATATCCCAGTCGTTCTTTACCTTTCATGTAGGATAAGGCATAAAAAGCGGCCATGGTGCCCAGACCCAGAACGATCAGGGAGAAATACCACCCGAAAGCAGTAATGCCCCACTGCAGGTGCAAGCCTGCCAGCGTGATGTTTGTCGTATATCCGACGGGTATTTTTAAATAAAAGAAAGTGGTGGCTGACAGCACGGTCAAAAGGAAAAACAAGTCTCTCAATATACCGGAGATCTTATCCGCCACCCAGGTGAGGATGGCACCTGCAAGAAAGATTGAGAATAAAATATAGATCATATTCATTGTTACTTCGGCTTAATGAGTTAATAACTGTCCGGTTGACAATACGTCATGGATATATTTTCCTTTATCAAGCAAGGCTTGTGATGCATGATGGAGATAGCCGGTGATCAAATTCGGATAAAAACCGATGACCAGTATGATCAGACCCAGTGTTATCATGGCAATAAGAGCATTGACAGTAGGCTTTTTGGGTTCTATTTTTGATTCTTTTTTGAAAAAATAAACCCGGTTGACCACCCGGAAATAATAAACAAGTTCGATCAGGCTTACCGATAATACCAGGGCAATGATCAGTACCATGTTGGAGTGAGCGGCTGCCGATAACATAAAGAATTTACTCCAAAAACCTGAAAAAGGAGGCATGCCTACAATACCAAGAGATCCAAGTGCAAAAAGAAATGAGGTGATCGGAAGGAGCCGGCCCATACCATTGGTTTCACTGATGAACTTATCGGTGGAATTATAAACCAAATAACTGCCGGAAAGAAAGAGCAGGGATTTGGTAACGGCATGATTGATCATCATGAACAGGGCAGCAAAAATACCTTCTTCCGTACCCATACCAAAAGCCACAAGAACCAGGCCCATTTGGCCAAGGCTTGAATAAGCCAGCATTCGCTTCAGACGGTCTTGTTTAATGGCTGCCATCTCGGCAATGATCATGGTGGTCAGTCCGATGACGATCAGGAACTGATGGGTGCCCGACACATCAAACAATGTGAAGATGATACGGATCAGAGCATATACTCCGGCTTTAACCACAATACCGGCAAAGGCAGCACCTACCGGGCCGGGAGCCTGTGAATAGGCATCCGGTGCCCAGCCGTTCAGCGGAAAGATCTCGGCTTCAATGCCCAGGCCTGTAATGAAGAAAATAACAGCCAGGATCTTGAATTCAGGCTTCATCAAATGCGCTTTGGAAGCAATATCCGCCATGTTCAGTGTGCCAAGCTGGGAATAGATCAGGATAATGGCCAGCAATAAAAACATAGAGGAAAGGGAGCCGATCATCAGGTATTTGAAAGAAGCCTCGGCGCTGTCCCTGCCTTTGTAAAAAGCTGTCAGAGCATAGGCCGAGATACTGGTTATCTCAATAAAAACAAACTGATTAAAAATATCACCGGTCAGTACGATACCGACAGAACCGGTAACCAGCATCATGAAAAGGATGAAATACTTCGTTGCTTCCTCAAAGGCAACATTTTTAAACTTGTAGCTGTAGAACCATATGATAAGACCCATCGTAATCATAAGTGTGACCAATACGCCGGTAAAAGGACTGAAAACCAAGTTAATCCCCCAGGGGGGAGCCCATCCGGCAATAACCTCTACGATGGTTCCCGTATGCATGACCTGTTCCAGTAAAGTAACAGCCAGCACAAGCAGGTATATCAAAACCAATCCTGGAAGGATACGGATAGACTCTTTCCATACAAAACCCAGCAACGGGATCAGAAATGCTGCCAGTAACGGAACTGCGATGAATAAAACAGGACTTCCTACCATTTTAGATTCTTTATTTCGTCAATATTCAATGTTTGATGATGCCGGTACAACCGGATAACCAGTGAAAGAGCCACGGCAGTTACCCCGAAGCCGATCACAATGGCTGTCAGTACCAGTGCCTGGGGGACCGGATCTACCATGCCTTCACTCAATTTTTTGATATTCGCCAGGGTTAGAGGCATCCCTTTTAAGAGGCCGGGTGAAAAAATAGGAGCTGTTCCTGATTTGATATATCCTATCGAGATCAGCAACAGGTTCACACCCGAGTCAAGTATGGAAAGGCCTATAACAACCTTGATCAGGGATCTTTTTACCA
>WFSC01000254.1 GCA_015486185.1 Bacteroidales bacterium
CCGAAGTTAAAATCATCAGGCACTTCAACAGGACATATATCAATAGCCTTCTGTAATTGGTTCCAGTCACACACCTCCTTGATAAACCGGGGACGTATCTTCACCTTTATCTCAAAATTCCCTATGCTTCCTTTTTTATCGATCACTTCAGCACCTGTAAAGAGGGTAATGTTTTCTCTTTTCTTAATTTCATTGTACAACCGTGTTACAATCTGTTTACCCGTTTCTTCTGTCGTAAACAGGTCACCCCATTGTGCGGTACGTCCCCCCACAAAATGTTCCCTTTCAATCAAATAAACCCGGGTGCCCATATCCGCCAGTTCAACGGCAGCACGCATCCCGGCTACCCCTGCACCTATTACCGTTACAATATTTACTGCTGAAATATGAATGGCCTCCAATGGCTCCGACCTGGCTGCCCGTGCCACCCCGGCACGTACCATTTGTATAGCTTTTTCGGTAGCACCCTGAGGGTTATCCGAATGGGCCCATGAATCCTGTTCCCGTATATCCACCTGAACATAATTATACGGATTTAGCCCTGCCCTTTCAGCCACGGCACGAAAAGTCAACAGATGTAATTTGGGAGAACAGGATGCTACTACCATGCCATCCAGCTTTTGTGTCCGGATGTCTTCAACCATTTCTTTCTGTGAAGCATCCGAGCAGGCAAACATAACATCCTTAGCCAATACTACCCCTTCCTCCTGTTCTATAACCTCCCTGACTTTCTTCACATCCACCGTATCGGCAATATTGGTACCACAATGACAGATATAAACACCTATTCTTTTTCTCATAAGTTTATTGCTTTTTTCTTTCCATCCTGTAACTAATTATCTACTTTTCAATCATTCACTCATTCAATCATTCAATCATTCACACATTCACCCATTCCATCATTCATTCATTCAATCATTCTATCATTCACTCATTCATTCTTCTGTGTAATATAACTGGCAGCTTCCGATGATGCAGCGCCCGCCGACATAATTGAATCCGGAATATCCATAGGACCTGAGGCGGCACCTGCCACAAACACACCTTCAATATTTGTCAGGGCGGGATTACTTAATTCATCCTTTTGCCTGATAAAACGAAAATCATCCAAAGCCAGGTTTTGTCCGTTAAAGGCAGCCTTTATTTCATCATTAGCCAACACTCCGACAGAAAGGATCACCAGATCATGCTCCGCTTCCTTCACCTTTCCCGATTCAATATCCTCATAACGAAGGATCAGATTACCATTTTTCTTTTCTTTGATTCTGCCAATTTTTCCCTTTACAAACTCAACACCCATCCCTTTTGCCTGCTGATAAAATTCACAGAAACCTTTTCCAAATGCGCGGATATGCAAATAATAGATGGTAACATCGGCCATAGGCAAAGCCCCCATGATCAGTTGGGCCTGTTTGATGGAATACATGCAACACACCTGCGAACAGATGGGATTTCCAACGGTTGCATCCCTTGATCCCGTACATAATACATAGGCAACGTTATCCGGCATCTTACCGTCTCCGGGCCGTAATACATTATTATAGGGACGTGTGGGAGCCAGTTCCCTTTCCATCTGCATGGAAGTGATTACATTTGGATATTTTCCATAACCGTAGCGTGGGATCTTTAACGGATCAAACAGTTTAAATCCGGTTGCCAGAATAACCGTTTTTACCTGCCAGGTTTCCTCGACCGGTTGCTGGGTAAAATCGATGGCATCGGCAGGACAAACCTTTTCACACAGTCCGCAAAGGACACAATTTTCCAGGTCGATAGCCGCAATTCTCGGATTGGCTATACTGAAAGGGATAAAAACGGCTTTCCTTCCCACCAGATCATACTGATACTGATCTTTTACCACCACCGGACAGACATGCTCACATTCTTCGCATCCGGTACACAGGTTCTCGATAACATACCTGGGCTTTTTCACCACCCTGATAAAAAAATTCTTTTCCCCCTGTTTTCTGATCTCTTTTACTTCACTATAGGTATAAACGGTAATATTCGGATGCCGGGCTACTTCAGAGACTTTCGGCGTGGTAATACAGGCCGCACAATCCAGCGTGGGAAAGACCTTGCTTAGCAGGATCATCTTTCCTCCGATAGAATAGTCTTTCTCTACCATCAGCACCTTGTATCCCATATTGGCCAGGTTCAGGGAAGCTTCTTCGCCTGCAATCCCACCCCCGACAACAAGTACGTCATAGGGGTCCTTTGTTTCCTTGTTCATTTGAAAGATCTGATTTTATTAATTCTGCTTAGGATTCTCAGACAAGTATTTTGTAAAGGCCTTAATCTGATTTACAAAAGGCTCGGAACAAACCGAGCAGATCGCAGCCATTTTAAGCCGTGCCGGTTCAATCCCTTGTTCTTTCATTAATTCCTGCGTATGCTGCACGATCCAGGCCGTCTTATCCGGACAGGTTTCTCCATAGGGACAGTCGGTCCCGTCAGCCGCTATAAATACGCCGTCAAAACCTTTCTCAAAAGCATGTAATATCCATCGTGATTTGATCCCGCTTGAACAGGGCACCACTATGGTATATACGGTAGGCGGATAATGCAACTTAAGTAATCCCGCCAGATCAATGGCGGGATCAGAAATCTTTTCCGTCGAAAACACAAGTATCTTCGGAGTCTGTTCCATATTCTTTCAACTACTTTTTCATGTAGATCTTAAAATATCCTGACTCCTCTATAGTGCCGAGATATTCATATCCTTTTTTCGTACACCATTTGGGTATATCCCGCTTGGTTCCTTCGTCAGATGAAAGAACTTCCATGATCTGACCAGGTTGTATTTCTCCAATGGCTTTCTTGGCCGCTAGTAACGGTCCCGGACAAGATGTCCCGCGTGCATCCACGGTTTTATCCACCTGTATGGCCTGCAATTCTTCAGTTGTCATGATTTTTTATTTTATGTGATTAAATAAACAAATTGATGTCCGCATTCTCAGCAGCATCCATATATTCTCCGATACCCACGATATCATCAGCCAGATCAATAAAATCCTCCAGCTTTTCACCATGCCATACCTTGCCGGCAAAACCGCAAATGTGGATCTTTACATTGGTCATTTCCTTTGCATTTCTGAAAGCCTCTGTCCAGTGAGGAGTCTCAAGACGTTTCAAAGATGCCAGAAATTCATCCTTTTTGTCAGTGATTTCAGCTACCCTGTCGTTCGTCATTGCATTCTCTTTCTTGAATGCAAAAGCAGCCTGTAGCAATACATAGATATCAACATCCATATCCTCGGCAGCAGCGCCCCCGAGAATCACTCCGGCAGCCGTTAATTTATCAACACTTCCGGAAAATAATGCAAGAACAAGTTTTTTTGCCATGATTTCTCTTTTTTTGTTATTATTATCACATTACAAAGATACAGGCATTGCTATCTTCAAACAATACTTTTTATGTGATCTGCCTTTCTTTACTATGTGATATACATCACATTTTTACTACCTTTGCCCTATTATGAAACAATTTAAGTGTACAGAGTGCAGAGTAAAATCTTCAGCCACAAGATTTCTGACGGATGACCAGGTTCATGAATTGGGCAGTAATTGCGTAGAAGTTCATTTTGATCCAGGTGAAATCATTTTTAAACAGGACGCCCTTTCTTCCAATATTATTTATCTGAAAAGCGGTTTAGTTAAACTTTTCATGAAAGGCCCTTCCAAAGACCAGATCCTGAAAATTGTCCGGGCTCCGGCTTATCTTGGCATACCTACTACCGTAGGTGATAAGATAAATCATTATTCCGCCATGGCCATGAATGACGTAGCAGCTTGTTTTATCGATCTGGACACATTCCGGAAGATGATTTTTCTGAATGGCAACTTTGCCTGGGAGATTGTCCTTACATTATGCAAATACGAACTGCAACAGTTTCACCGGTGCATCAACCTTACCCAAAAACAACTGAACGGAAAACTGGCCGGTACGTTATTGGATCTGTCAGGAGAGATATATAAAAGTTCGTCTTTCCGCCTGGATCTGTCGAGAAATGACCTGGCTGAGATGCTGGGCACTTCCCGTGAAAGTATCAGCCGCCTGTTGAATGAATTTGCCGAAGAGGAGATCATCCGCTTATCAGGAAAAGAGATCACTATTCTGGATGAAGAAAGGCTAAAAATGATCAGCCAGACCGGCTAAAGAATGTAGAATGTAGAATGTAGAATGTAGAATGTAGAATGTAGAATTTTGAATTTTGAATATAAAAATCGGTGCTTGTTGTACTTTTCATCATTCCTTCATCGTTCATCCTTCATCCTTACTTTTGCCTTTTTACTTTTTACTTTTTACTTTTGCCTTCCCCACCCTCCTCCTCCGGGTGTATTGATCACCAGCTTATCGCCGGCCTTTACTTCGATTCCGTCAATACTGTTCAACACTATTTTTGAGTCATTTTCATGAACAATCCATTGAGATCCTCTCTCTCCCGGCTTCCCTCCCTTAAGTCCGTAAGGAGCAATCATTCGGTGCTGGGTAAGCACGGAAAGACGAAGATCTTTCAAAAAACGTATCTCCCGGATAACGCCGTTACCACCGCGGAAATGACCCTGTCCTCCTGATCCTGTACGTATCTCAAAACGCTCCAGTCGCACCGGATAATGATATTCCAAAACCTCCGGGTCGGTAATACGTGTATTGGTCATATGATGGTGTACGGCAGAAGCTCCGTCAAATCCGGGACCGGCGCCACACCCGCCAGCGATCGTTTCATAATAACTGAATGTATCATCCCCAAAAAGGACATTGTTCATGGTGCCCTGGCTGCAGGCCAGTATCCCGAAAGGTTTCAGCAACGTATCTGTCAGTCGCTGGCTCACCTCAACATTCCCTCCCACAATAGCAGGACATTGAAAAATATCATCCGGGAAAGCAGGATTCAGTAAACATTCCGGAAGAATGATCCTGACCGGTTCAAACAAACCGTC
>WFSC01000255.1 GCA_015486185.1 Bacteroidales bacterium
ATTTTTCTATGGTGTAGGTGTAATCAGGGATACCCAGTTTCAGGGATATTTTATATTTTCCTGCTTCCGGTATGGAAATGTTGGATCCTCCTTCTTCAAGAATACCATCAGCACCATTATCCCCGTAGTTCAGATCCCAACTGTCATTGGCCCGGAACTTGATCTCTCCGGCGTTAAGTTCAAGTATGGCTGTCCAGAGGCCTGTGGCAGGATCATAGGTCATGTTCTGATCCGAATCCCATCCGCCGGCTGTAGCACTGCCAATAACACCCCAATCGGTTTTAAGAATGGAGTAGGTACGGGCTGTCGTGTCAACATTGATTTTATAATAACCTGCCTCCGGTGCAACAATATTGGCACCGTTCTGATCAAGTGTGCCATCTGCACCATCATCGCCAAAGTTAACGGACCAGTCAGGGTGATAGGTAAACTTAAATTCCGTATTGGCATCCGGGAACCACAGATATCCTTCATAATTATTATCACTGTTTACCGAAGCCAGCACAGAGGTAGAATCGTCAGGGTGCCAGCCCTGGTATGATCCCGGCACAAATATGAGCGGATAATCGGATGTAGCAGAAGCAGAGACGGTGGCATTTTTCAAATTGTTTATATTAAGGAATTTGCCAACAAATTGCTTGGTTACCCGTAATCCTGCCCAGCCTCCGTCAATACCAAAATCAGCCGGATTCATGGAGCCACCTACCGAAGCATGGATGATAAACGTTGTTCCTCCCCATGTTTTGGTATGAACCCCGTCAAAAGTGATGGGGAAGATAATACCTGAGGCCTGGTCATTATCCGCCAGGAAAAGGTTCTGATAGGTCGGATCCAAAGTATATCCTGCGTCTATCACCTTTTTGGTATAGGTAATAACTTCTGTATAATGTTCCTCTCCCGTATAAACTTTGGCATTGAGATACAGTTTGGCCAAAAGCATCCAGTCGGCGGCCTGATCCACCCTGCCGTATTCATTGGTACGAGGGGCCGGAAGCTTATCTTCAATGTCCTTAAGTTCCGACTCTATGTAATTAAACAGATCTTTTTTGCTGATCTGCTTTGGGAAAAAGGCTCCCACTTTATCTTTTTCGGTGACAAAAGGAACGCTGCCAAAGAGATCGAGAGCATGCCAGTAACTCAGAGCTCTCAGAAAACGGGCTTCTGCACGATATTCCCGGATAGCAGGTTTGTCGGCATCGGAAATGCCATTTTTATTCAGCTTTTCTTCCGTAGATTGACGTAAGAACTCATTACACAGAGAAACCTGATAAAAAATCCGGTAATACAGATTTGTGATGAACTCGTTGCTTGAAGACCAGTCCTGCTCGTGATAATCGCGAAGGTTACCATCATTCCAGGCAATAACTGCTTCATCGGTAGGAAGTTCCTGTGCATACCAGTAGGCCCTGAGATATTGACCAAACCCTTCGTCCAGTCCGCTGAGGTCTCCCATACCGTGAGGACCCTGCTGTCCACTGACAGCTAATCCTGCATATAGTTTGGCAAGTACCTGCTTGTATGACTCGGGATTTTTATAAACAGTGGCAGAAGTGACCACATCAGGGTCCAGAGGGATCGTATTAAGATCTTTTGTACATGATGCCATTGCCAGTAACAGGGCAAAAACACCTGTAATCGTAATTTTTAGATTTTTTGTATTCATCGTTTTATTCATTTTTCCGTTAGAAATTTGCACTTACGCCCAACAGGAATGTCCGGGGTCTCGGATAAACGTTATTGTCTATCCCATTGGGAATTTCCGGATCAAGGCCCTTGTAGCGGGTAATTAAAAAGGCATTTTGCACTGTCCCGTAAACTCTGAGCTTAACCCAATGGATCTGATTAAATTTGTAGCCTACGGTTATGTGATCCATCCTCAGGAAGGAACCGTTTTCGATATAATAATTCGAAAAATATTTTGGATTCTCAAATTTTGAATCCAACAAGCTGGTTGTCACATTTGACAGGTAACCAACTGAGTTGTAAAGATTGCTGTACGAGCCAAAATTGGAAAACATGTTGTTGTAAACATAATTGCCAAGACTGATCCTGCCGGCAAAAGAAAAATCGAAATTTTTATAGGTAAACAGGGAATTGAAACCCATAAAAACATCCGGGGCTGCTTTTTTGTAACGGTAACGGTCATCAACTGTGATCTGCCCGTCGCCATTACGATCAACATACAATCCTTCCAAAGGCTTTCCGTTTTTGTCATAAACCTGCTCATACACATAAAACGAGTTAGCCGGATATCCGACACTGTGGATCTGGATCGTATTTCCAACACCTCCGGATATTCCGCCGGTGAAAACGCCCAGATAACTGGGGTCATCTGTAGCTGTCAGCTTAGTGATCCTGTTTTTATTATAGGTAGTATTAAAGCCAATATCCCATTCCATATCTTTTTTGGAGACAGCTACTGCATTAATGGAGAATTCGATTCCCTTGTTTGTCAGGTCACCGACATTGGTCATGATCTGATTGGTAAGGTTGGTGCCGGCAGGAACCGGAATAAAATTCAACAGATCGCTGGTTTTTCTGTAATAAGCATCTAAGCTTCCGTGAATACGGTTGTTCAGAAAACCGTAATCCAATCCTGCATTATAGGTAGTAGTTTGTTCCCATTTCAGGTTTTCGTCATATCCTTCCGGCCGTAATGTGGTGATAAAGGTGTTGCCAAACTGGTATTGTGCATTATCCAGACTATACGTATAGCGGGGCAGATAGGGATAATCGCCCCCGATGTCCTGCTGCCCAGTAATTCCATATCCTAACCGGATTTTCAATAGGTTTACAGCATCGGATTTAAAGAATGATTCTTTGGCAATATCCCAGGCCAGGGCCAGTGACGGGAATAAGCCCCAACGGTTTTCCGGAGCAAATCGTGAAGAACCGTCATCACGGAGGGTGAAGGTAAACATATAGCGGTCTTTCAGAATATAATTGGCTCTTCCGAAAAAGGAGATCAGGTAATTTTCTGTTATATAATCTGAATTCTCATTAATGATCGTTTCCGCTACATTTGTCGAGTAGGTGGTTCCTTTCCTCCAGTAATGTTGCCATGAATATCCGGCCGTAACATCCAATCTGCTGGAAATGGATGTAAAATCTTTTACATAATTGAAATATAAATCCAGCAGGCTGTTCTTCTTGTTTTGTGTATAATGAGTCTTGTTCCCTCCGCCATTCAGCGGGTCATAGGTCCAGGAAGCATTTTCCGGTACAAAATTATTTCCGTCACTACTGGAAACATCATAGCCCAGATTCAGTTTGGCCGTAAGCTCACGTAAAAAAGGAAGTCTGTAATTGAACTGAACATTTCCCAGGCTACGCTTAACGGTGGACCTGTTATCTGTCATTTCCAGTAATGCCAGCGGATTAGCCGGGGCGATAGTGATAGGATCCCCGTTAGGCTGTGTCCAGGTAAAGTAACCGCCATAAGGACTGCTTTTGTCATAAATAGGTTGTGTCGGGTCAAAAGAAACGGCTGATCCTATAGCACCCCAATTGGCAAAACGGTTTTTTATGTACATTCCCTTGACATTCATATTGATCTTTAAATCTCCGTTCAACAGGGAAGGGCTCAGGTTGAGTGCACCGGTCGTACGGTTCAGTCCTGAGGTTTTTAGTATGCCATTTTGATCTGTATAGCCAATGGATACACGATAAGGCAGCGGTTTGATCCCGCCCGAAAAGCTTATATTGTGATTATTACTGAAAGCTGTCCTGAAAATAACCGACTGCCAGTCTGTATTTTCAGTACCCAGAAGATTAACGGCATTGGAATTGCCTTCAAAATGTTGCTGGACAATGTTTTTGAATTGTGCAGTAGATAGAACACTTACTTCTCCTGAACGTACTCCCCAGGAAGCACTTCCGTTATAGGTTAGGGAAAAAGGTTGTCCCTTTTTTCCTTTTTTGGTAGTGATCAGGATCACTCCATTGGAAGCCCTTGACCCATAAATTGCAGTGGCAGAAGCATCTTTCAGTACCGTGAATGTTTCAATATCATCCGGGTTGATGGTGTTCAGGGGATTTCTCATGCCGGAAACCCCTTCATTGTCCATAGGTACCCCGTCAATAACTATCAACGGGTCATTACTGGCTGATAAAGAGGAACCGCCCCTGATGCGTATCATAGCTCCTGAACCGGGAGCACCACCTGCATCCGTGATTTGTACGCCGGCGATTTTACCGGTCACCAAATCCTGGGGAGATGTGATGGCTCCACGATTAAAATCCTCAGATGTGACTGCAGCAACCGAACCGGTAGCATCTTCTTTCTTAACTGTGCCATATCCAATGGCAACCACTTCTTTTAATGAGACTTTGCTGAATTGCAAAGCAACATTAATCACATGCTGATTCGTTACCTGTACCTCTTTGGAGGCATAGCCGATAAACGAAAAAACAAGTGTAGCACCTTTTTGTACAGAAAGTGAATAATTCCCTTCCGCATCTGTTACTGTGCCGTTGGTTGTCCCTTTTACCACTATATTTACTCCGGGTATGGGAGAACCATCAGACGCATCGGTAACCTTTCCTGTTACAGCAATCTCCTGGGCATATAACATCCCGGAAAGTAACAGTCCCCCGAGAAAAAATGCCAGTTTGCTTAAAAATACTCTTTTCATATAAAAATG
>WFSC01000256.1 GCA_015486185.1 Bacteroidales bacterium
GCAACTACGGATATGTGTATAAGTGGAGATAAGCTGTGGTGTTACAGGGTCTGACAGGCTATATATCCACATCCCGGTCCTGGAACCCAGGAAAAGAAGAGTATCATAAGGGAATATGGTTTCCAGGCCTGATCCTATGGATACTTTGTTTTCCTTATAGACATGTTGAGGATCTGTGATATTGATTACCCGGATATCCTTATCGGTGAGGGCATACAGCCAATCGTTCACGATCGTGAAACGGGCCATCGATCCTCCGATACCGGTGCCGGTACCATTGCCTCCGCTGTTGCTCTGCTGCGGTACAAACCCCTCATTTAACGTAACATAAGTCGAATACTTGAGGAAAGGATAAGGGCCATAGCGGGGTGGATATGGCTGTACCTCCACATCTCTAACCTCCTTCCGGATATGCCATCCGGTAACTACCCCCTTGCTCTCATTCACCTTGGAATAATCAATGGCATAATCATTCCCCGTAGGGGGCAATATGTAGGGAAAAATATTTTTGGCTCTTCCCAACTCCCGTATATTGGCCGGATCAGTCAGGTCCAGTGCAACCAGGTCCACATAACTGTCAACATATAAAACCTTTCCCTTTACTGCCATATCCACATTCCCCGGAATATCCAGATAACCAATATTTTCCGGGTTGGATGGATTACTGTTATCATAGACATGAATACCTTTTAATTCTTCATTGATGAAAATTAATTTGTCTTTCAGGTATATTTTGCCCGGTTTTTGCAGGGGTATAGGCTGTGAAGAAATAATGGGTTTACGCAGTTGTTCATACGTAAAATATTCAGGAACATTAAATGTCTGTTTAACCTGTATCTTATCATGGCAGGAAGAGAGGAACAAAAACAGAACCGCAAGGGGCAGGTATTTTATAATTGATTTCATAATAAAAAGGTTTTTTTACGTTTTTCAGAAAATTATCATTCAACATTTAAATAACCGCAAAATTTTATCAGCAAAAATTAATCCAAACACCTTAATAAAATGAAAAAAACAGGTAAATTCTTCCCCGCAGATATTAAAATACCATTTATAACCCTATCCCTGGTTCTTTTACTGTCCCATGGCAATAATCTCATGGCAGGAAACCCGGCAGATCTGATCATGACAAATCGGGTTATACCCCCGGAAACAAAGATCAATGTCGTTCCGGATACCACAAAAAAGAACAACCGGCAGCATTTTCTTGACGGGATCCCCTCCACAGGGGAATATATGGCTTCCATGAGCATGGGATTACTTGCCGGCAGCCATGACGTTTCCTATTTCATACCTGTCAGTCTAACGGTCAGCCAGGGTGTTTTGAGCCGTTCCGGCATCTATGTAGGCCTGTCTGCAGGCATTGAAACCTTCCAGCCGGATATTCTCCCTATTGCCTTTGACTTCCGGTATTATATGCTTCACCGGGGTGTTCATCCCTGGATAGGGGCAAAAGCCGGGTACAGCATCACCCTGAACAACCAGTACTATTTTTCGTTGAACAGCTATAACTATTCGGGAGGACCCTCGGCCGGAGCAGGAGGAGGAGTAAGTTATGATATCAACAACAAAAGTTCCGTATGGTTTTATTTGGGATACCGTTATCAGAAACTGCAGGGCAAAAGTCCCAACAACGGTTACCCACAGGAAAATATTCTGAAATATAACAGAATAGAGTTCAGGATCGGCATCTCTCTCCACTGAGCACGGCATATTTAATCAGGTGGCAGATAGGCCGTATATCCCAGTTCTATCAGCTCCATACAGGCTTTCCATACATCTTCCGGGATTTTCTGTTCGATCTGAAAGCCTTTCGCAGGATATTCCCTGATGCGTACCAGGTCGCCCACCATAATATGTATCACTTTTTCCATAGTGATGTCTTCTGTCGGATAATTTTCAAATGATATCCGGGGGGAGGTAACAAAAACTTTCGTTCCGGTCTCCGGCCATTGTTTTATAAAGGTAGCCCAGGTCCTTCGTTCCATATAAGGTTTCTGAACCAGGATCATTTTCCGGGGGATAAGACCCCTTTCCGCCAGCAACCGGTAGCCAAACCGGATATTTTCTCCCGTATTTACCGCCTGTGGTTCGATCATGACCCGGTCTTCAGGTACACCTGCCTTCAGGGCCACTTCGGCAAACCGCTCTGCTTCCGTCTTTCCCCAGTCCAGTGTCAGGGCACCTCTTTTACCCGAAAACAACAACCGGGGTGCCCATCCTTCCTTGTACAACTCCACCGCTCTTTCAGCCACCCGTTCGTCGTGACTTCCCAAAACGAAGATGAGACCGGATTTTTCCAGAGAATGATCCAAATGATGGTAGTCCCATAATCTTTTGGCTAAAGCGAGGACCCTTTTGTCCAACAACATTTTTTCTCTTTTTTTATCATGAAAAACCTTCTGTGACCCGGTTCTTCAACCGGTTATTAATCTTTAGCAGAAACAGGATAAAATTAAAAATGGCATTTCTGAAAGGACCGCTTTTGATCAGTACTTTGAGGAAATTATTCTGGATCCGGTTATAACGAAGTACCCGTTCCATTTCAGGTACGGGAACCCGGCCATTCAGTATTCTCGTGGCAGCAGCCTCACCCGATACCAATGCCTGATAAATCCCTTCGCCGGTAAGTCCGGATGCCAGGCCGGCTGCTTCGCCTATGAGAAATACCGGGTTAAAATCCCAACCACGGTAATCATAACTGATCGGATAACTCTCATAGGTAGCTTTGCTTATGTCAAAGCCTTGTTTCTCGAGCCATTTGTGAAAACGTTCTTTCATTTTTGCCGGTGAAACATACCGGGCGTCTCCACCTGAACCTACAACCAGATAGTGGTTATGAGGAAATACCCAGCCATACCAGGAATGAAAAAACCGGGCATTCATATGGATCTCAAAGCGGGGTTCCCCATCCCAGGGTATCCTGTACTGAAAGGTAAATATCCTTTTTTCAACAGGAAGATTAAGGTAACGTCGTACTACGGATGTGACCCCGTCAGCTCCTATCAGGAAACGCCATACAATCTCACTGCCCGTATCTGTATAGACTTTGTCATCATCAATTTTTACCACCTTGGTTCCCGTCCGGATCTCAATGCCTTTTTTTTGAACCTCCCCGGCCATCCATTGACCCAGCTTTCGGCGATCTATCGTATAAAGAACCGGTTTCTCATAACGGGAAAAACTTCTGAACAGGGATGTTCTGAGCATTGTCACATACATCTTCTGCTCGATCAGTGCATCAGGAAGCAGCAACATTTCCTGGTCTTTCCGCGTCAGTCCGCCGGCACATACTTTCTCACCGATCACTTCTTTTTTCTCCAATATCAATATTTTCATGCCGTTACCGGCAAGCTTGTCAGCGCAGTGTAATCCGGCAGGACCCGCTCCTACGATCACCACGTCATACTTTTCCATGCGATAAAGACATTTATTTACAACAGAGAGTAAAAATAAAAAAATCGTTGCTACCCTGCTGAGAAATTAACAAGCCAATTGCTGTTTATTATCTTTTATGGTTTCTGTTCAATTCCTTCCGAAGAAAATATTATTTTACTAAAACATTCGGTAATATGTGTGTCATATACGCCATGCTTATTCATTGCCCATGCCGGATGTGGTTGAATTTCCTGCCCGGATGAGATCATTTTCTGAAAACGACCAAGAAATAATCTCCAGCTATCCCCGTTTTCAGGTGGTAAGGATCTTCCATTGGCCAACCAATGCAAACTTTGCCAGGGGATAGCAATCTCGGCTGTCCACCCTTTATCAACTACCGAATTATCATTTATTTTTCCATCTACCTGAACAGCGGTTTGTAAACCAGGCATATCATAATCAAGAAAGGCCCAGCGTAATCCACGTGGATGTCTGCCCCACCAGAACGAACTTCCGGTACGATCATAATCTCCTCCAAATGTCAATGCTGTTTTTTTGTATATATCAAACTCAGGCACATCAAATTTCCCTCCTTTCTTATAGGCATCTCTCCATATAAAAAACACCTCATAAATGGTGTTAAACGCATTTATTTCCAATTCATAGTAACAATCACCTCCGTCAATGAAGACTTCAAGGTCATTGTCAAGAAAAACAATCGAGTCACGTTCTTTCTGAGTAGCACTAACAAAAGGCTCCTCTGCCCAAAAAGCTATGTACAGGTAGTCAGTATTCCATACTAAAGCAGCTCTGGTATCAAAAAAACCCGGATCGCCGGTGACCATATCCATGAAACGATGGGATTTCCTTGCTTTTTCCCATACGGGCTTGGTAAGATCCCCATCTATTTTTATTTTCTCACTGATCCTGTAACTGGTATAAGTGGCGACATCCTTTTCTTCGCAACCATAATTATTTCCTGGGTTCATAATATGTTTAAGATTTTATTATTGCTTATCAGCGAAAATAACAATAAAATATGAATAAAGATTTATTGACCTGAGTAAAAAGACAGAGTTGAGGAATACTTATTTTTGTTGCTTTATCCTGTTTGACATAATAAGGGGAAATATGTACTTTTAAGCTCTTTTGTTCGTTAGTTTTTAACAAACCAAAACTTTCAGCGTGGCAAGGAAATATTTTACTTCCCTACTGTTCTCATCCTTTACGGTGCTGACCGTTTTTCTTTTCTCCGGCCGGCATCTCACGGCCCAAACCGGTGGCACCCGGGTATATCGTTTTCTGGACCTTCCCTACAGCAGCCGGGAAGCAGCCCTGGGAGGCAAGACCGCTTCCATGCCGGAAGAAAATCTCAATTTCGGACTGTTTAATCCGGCCCTGTTGGGAGAATCTACCAACAATACCCTTGCGATCAACTATATCAATTATTTTGCCGATATAAATTTCGGCAGTGTCGGATACTCTTTCAAGACCCCTTTGCCCGGATATTTTGCTGCAGGCATGCGGTATATCAATTACGGAACATTCACTGCTGCCGATGAAACAGGACAGATCACCGGGAATTTCACGGCTGCCGAATATATCTTTCAGGCATCCTGGGCCCGCACATTCGATTCCCTTTTCTCAGTAGGGGTAAGTTTTAAGCCTGTCTTATCGGTATTGGAACGATACCAGTCCTTTGGCATCATGCTGGATATCGGAACAAACTGGCACAACCGGGACAATCTTTTCACCGCAGGCATTCTGTTACGCAATATCGGTTTCCAGATTGATCCTTATGTCCGGGGACATCATGAGCCGGTCCCGTTTGAGATCATGGCAGGCCTTTCCCAAAAACTTCGTCATGCTCCTTTCCGGTTTGTCCTTACCCTCCAACAGCTTCAGAAACCTGATCTGCTTTATTCCTATCCGAAGGATCCGGAAAACCCAAACACTGATGGAAACATCCAAAAAGAATACCGGGGATTCGGACGTTTTGCCGAAAATTCATTCCGGCATGCCTTGCTGGGCGTAGAATTTCTTCCATTTAAAAGTTTTATCTTCAGTTTTGGTTATAATTACCAGCGACGGCGGGAATTGCAGGTTCCTTCACGCATTGGTATGATCGGCTTTTCCTGGGGTTTTGAATTGCGACTGTCCCGTTTCAGCATCAGTTACGGACGAGCATCCTATCACCTGGCCGGAGCATCCAATCACTTTTCCCTTACCACCAATCTGAAGGCTCTGTTTTCCGGGATAAATTTATAATGATCCTTTCTTATGAAGAACAAACCTTTGATTATCGCTATCGACGGATATTCCTCCTGCGGAAAGAGCACTTTTGCCAAAGCTATTGCACGCTGGCTTCATTATATTCATATTGACAGCGGGGCTATGTATCGCGCCGTCACACTTTTCGCCCTGGAAAACGGTTTGTTCAGAAATGATAAGCTGGATACTAAACAACTGATATCCCTTCTCCCACAGATATCCATTGAATTTCGTAAAAATCCGGACAACGGCGAAACGGAAACTTATCTCAACGGAAAAAATGTTGAGAAAGATATCCGCTCTATTGAAGTTTCCAATAAGGTCAGTGAGGTAAGCAGGATCAGGGAAGTCAGGGAATATCTGGTCAGACTGCAACGGTTACATGCCGGTAAGGGAGGCGTTGTAATGGATGGCCGGGACATCGGCACCGTAGTATTTCCCCAGGCGGATATTAAGATCTTTATGACTGCCTCACCTGAGGTAAGAGCAATGCGAAGATATAAGGAAATGCTGGGAAAAGGAGATCATGGCACCTATGAGGAAGTACTGGAGAACGTTAAAAAAAGAGACCGTATCGACACAACCCGCAAGATCAGTCCCCTCCGTAAAGCTGATGATGCCCTGGTGTTGGATAACTCAGACATGACCGTAGCGGAACAAATGGAATGGATCAAAGATATTATCAGAAAAAAACTGAATGAAGAAGAAAAAGATGAAGCCTAATATACAAATTGATCTTGACCAGCATGCCGGCTTTTGTTTTGGGGTCGAAAATGCCATTAAAATTGCCGAAAAAGAACTCCGGGAAGGAAAAAAGGTTTACTGTCTGGGACAGATCGTACATAATGAAATGGAAATTAACCGGCTTGAAAAACTGGGATTGACCACCATTGATCATGAAACATTCAGGAAGCTTAAAAATGCAAGGGTTCTCATCCGTGCCCACGGCGAACCTCCTGAGACCTACCGTATCGCCCGGGAAAACAACATCAACCTGATTGATGCTACCTGCCCCATCGTTGCTCATCTGCAGGATAAAATACGAACCTGCTATGATGAGATAACCAAGGAAAAAGGACAAATTGTTATTTTCGGGAAAAAAGGCCACGCCGAGGTGATAGGCCTGATCGGACAAACCGGAAATACGGCCATTGTTATCAACAATGAAAAAGACCTCGGTAAAATAGATTATCACAGACCGGTTTATCTGTATTCCCAGACAACACGTGACATCCATGAATATGAACGTCTGAAACAGAAGATCCAGCAGAAGATCAGGGAAGCCGGTAAACAACAACCTGCTTCTTTTATTTCCTACAATACCATTTGCTCGCAGGTTTCCAACCGGGCCCCGGAGCTGGAAAAATTTTCAAAAGAGCATGATCTGATCATTTTTGTCAGCGGTAAAAACAGTTCAAACGGAAAATTCCTGTATGATGTGTGCCGCAGAAACAATCCCAATACCCTTTTTATCAGTCTGCCGGAAGATCTGGAATTTCCTCTCCCGGGCAACCCGAAACGTATCGGGATCAGCGGAGCGACCTCAACCCCCTCATGGCTCATGGAAAAAATCAGTGATAAAATCAGGGAATTTTACCATCTTTGACTATCTTTAAATTCTTATTCTGATATACTAAATAAATATAGCAACCAAACAGTTATGAGTAAAATAAAAAGAATTGGTGTGTTAACGTCAGGGGGGGATGCCCCCGGCATGAATGCAGCTATCCGGGCTGTTACCCGGACAGCTATCTACAACGGACTGGAAGTGATAGGGATCCGTCACGGCTATCAGGGCATGATCAATGGTTATTTTAAGTTGTTGAAAACCTTTCATGTTAGTGATATTATCCAACGGGGCGGGACGATCCTGAAAACAGCCCGTTGCGAAGAGTTTAAAACCCCGGAAGGCCGCAAACAAGCTTACGAGGCACTGAAAGAACGAAACATAGACGGGGTGGTGGTGATCGGGGGCGACGGTTCCTTCACCGGCGCCCGCATATTCAATGAAGAATATGAGATCCCGCTGATAGGCATTCCGGGCACCATAGATAATGATATTTACGGCACCGATTATACCATTGGTTATGATACGGCCCTGAATACGGTGATCGAAGCCGTGGACAAGATCCGGGATACCGCCAGTGCCCATGATCGTCTTTTTTTCATTGAGGTTATGGGGGCTGAAGCCGGATTCATTGCTGTCCGCAGCGGGATCGCTGTCGGGGCCGAGGCGATCATCATTCCCGAAATAAAAGATCAGGTCAAAAACCTGCGTTCCTTTCTTCAAGAAGGATATAAACGAAAAAAATCAAGCAATATCATCATCGTGGCTGAGGGGGCTTATCCCGGGGGAGCCTTTGGTGTAGCCAAGGCAGTGAAAAAAGATTTTGAAGGTTATTCGGTAAGAGTAACCGTGCTGGGCCATATCCAGCGGGGTGGCTCACCCTCTGTCTTCGACAGGGTCACTGCCAGCCGGTTGGGTTATGCTGCCGTAGATGCAC
>WFSC01000257.1 GCA_015486185.1 Bacteroidales bacterium
GCCAGGAGGCAATGAAAGGTTCGCGTATGCCGCCTTCGTAAAGCATACCTTTGGCGCCGCGCAGGGGCGCGTTGGAAGTAATGCCCCAAACGCCGCCGTTGTCGGACATGAAAATAACCAGTGTATTCTCACGGAGATGCAGCTCGTCGAGTTTGTGCAGGATGCGGCCCACGCTCTCGTCGAGGCTCTTGATCATGGCTGCATAGACAGCATTGCGCTGGCCGTCGTCCGGTTTACGGTTTCGGAAAACAGTCGTCAGACTGTCTTTGGCCTGGAGGGGTGTATGTACGGCATAATGGGGAAAATAAAGGAAAAAAGGGCGGTCTTTGTTCTCTTCGATGAACCGGAGGGCCTCTTTTGTCAAACGGTCGGTCAGGTATTCTCCCGGAGGGCCGTCGGGGAGATAGGGGTTCTTGTAAGGACTGAAATAGGATCTGGGATGCCCCAGGTGCCATCCGCCAACATTTCGGGTGAAGCCTTGTGCCACAGGACCGAAGTCGGGCGGATCCCCCAGGTGCCACTTGCCAATGGAAGCGCTGACATATCCGTTCTTTTTTAATACTTCGGCTATGGTAATGAAAGAAGTGTCCAGTACCGTCTTGTTTTTTACCGGAATAAGGCGACGGAATTCTTTTTTTCCGCGGGCCGATGAGTTTACCGTGTAAATGCCGGTGCGGGGACCGTATAATCCGGTGAGCAGGGCGGCACGTGTGGGAGCACAGTTAGGGGCATTGGCATATCCGTCGGTGAAGATCATGCCGCTGGCAGCCAGCTTGTCTATTTCCGGGGTCTCATAATATTTGCTGCCCATATAACCCACATCCCGCCAACCCAGGTCATCCGCCAGAATAAATACGATATTGGGCTTTTTGCCTTTTTCTGCCGAATTAAAAGAGCTGAACAGAATGAAACCTCCCAGGGTTATTATTATCCCAGGAAGCAGTAACTTAATGGATTTTATGTTTTTCATATAATTAATATTTAATAATATGCTATCTGCTTTTTAACGTTTTTCTTTGTGTTCTTCGTGCCTTCTGTGTCCTCCTTTGTGGTTAAAAGAAAAATGTTAACCACTGAGATCACAAAGTCCACCTTCGCCATGCTACGGTGGAAAATACGCACCGAGGTCACGGAGGGCCTATCACTTTATTATCAAATATATAATTTACTTTCGTATTAAGTTTTACCATATTTCTTAGTGTTCTTAGTGCCTTCTTGGTGTCCTTTGTGGTTAAAGAAAAATATTAACCACAGAGATCACAAAGTCCACCTTCGCCATGCTACGGTGGAAAATACGCACAGAGGTCATGGAGAGCCTATCACTTTATTATCAAATATATAATTTACTTTCGTATTAAACTTTAACATATTTCTTAGTGTTCTTCGTGCCTTCCTGGTGTCCTTTGTGGTTAAAGAATTTCAATATCAATGATTTTTCAGCCATTCGTTGATGAAACTTTCCAGTTCCGGGAAAGGAAACAGGATAGAGTGAGTGTGTTGCTGCAGTAATATCTCCATTCCTTTTTTTACTTTTTCCGGATATTTTTCTGTAAGATTGACAGTTTCATCCGCATCTTTTTTCAGGTTGTATAATCCCACTTCAGGCTTTTTATTTCTTCTTCTGAGGTCTGTGATAATCAGTTTCCAGTCACCCATTCTTACAGCAGCCTGACCTCCGTAAGAGCGAAACTCCCAATACAGAAAATCGTGCTTTTCCTGTTTACCTGTGCCGGTAAGGGTAGGGAAGAAACTGATCCCGTCGATGCCGGCAGGTTTTGGTACACCGGCAACGTCGCATAAGGTAGGTAATACATCCCATAGTGCCGATGGCAGATGTGTGACCCTTCCCGGCTTGATCTTTCCCGGCCAGCGTGCCACCAGGGGTTCCCGGATACCTCCTTCGTAAAGAGATCCTTTCAGTCCACGCAAACCTCCCGCACTGTTAAAGAACTTATCATCCGATCCACCCAGTCGGTTGTAAGCAGGACCGTTATCCGAGGTGAAAAAGACGATGGTGTTACCGTCGAGGCCCAGTCCTTTCAAAGCTTCCATGATAGTACCTACCGCAGCGTCTAATTGGGTGATCATTCCGGCATAGGCAGCATGGGGATAGGGGTTTTTCAGGTAGCCGTGATGTTTGTACGGTGTTTCCGGAACATGTCCCTTATACATATCCAGGTAAAGATCGGTGGTTTGGATGGAAAGATGAGGAATGATAAACGGCAGGTACAGGAAAAAAGGATGATCCTGGTTGCGGTTGATGAATTTTACGGCTTCCAGGGTGAACAGGTCCTGCGAATGATGGGCTCCCCGTAAGGACTTCCCGTCATTGCCAGGGATATGCACAATGGAGTCGTTCAGCCATAAAAACTCGGGATAATGGTTATGGGCATGCACCTGGCATTTGTAACCGTAAAAGAAGTCAAAACCCTGTTTAACAGGATCACCTGGCGTAAAGGTGTTTCCCAGACCCCATTTTCCGATACAGCCAGTGGCATAGCCCTGAGCTTTTAGCAACTCGGCTACTGTTACAACCGAATCTGGTATGGGATTCTGACCCGGGAACGGTGTGTAGGGGTTTCTGACCTTGGGTTGTCCGTTGTCGCGGATGTAGGCGTGGCCCGTATGATAACCGGTCATAAGGGTACAGCGGGCCGGTGCACACACAGCCTGTCCCGAATAAAAATCCGTGAATTTGATCCCTTCCCGGGCGATCCGGTCAATGTTGGGGGTCATGATGATCTTCTGCCCGTAACATCCCAGTTCGCCATATCCCAGGTCATCGGCCATGATAAAAATGATATTGGGTTTTGTAGGACTGCCGGCCGGGGGAGAAAGAGCATATGAACGGTTAATGACTATAAGAAAAAAGAAAAAGAGGGTGAAGATCAAACTTACAGGCAAACGGGAAAAGATGAATTTTGATTTCATAATACCGGGATAGTTTTATTATTAATGAGAAAATATCTTATCCGGCACGGCTTGCGTAGTAAATCCGGGTCCGCTCCATGAAAATTCCAGGCTGCGTTTTGATTTTTCTTTTAAGAGGCAATAAAGTCTGAACGGGTGATGGCCTGCTTTTAAACGGATGGTACCGGTACGCAGTGTCCCGGGTTGATACTTATAGCCGGCATCAATGACGGCAGCATCATGAATGCGCAGTAAGGCGACGGTACCTGTTTGAATAGAGAAAGTATAGGCACCGTCTTTGGGGATATTGATAAAGCCGGTGAACAGTAACATTCCGTTTTTTTCGCTCCTGATAACAGACAGGGAAGGTTTTTTTACGGAACCTGAATTTGTGGCAGTAAGGTTGATCTCCTGGGGGATCCAGGGAAAATTTCCTTTGAAAAAGTGCCAGGTGACGCCGGATAGTGTTTTTACGGGAGAGACAGGCGGAATAAGAACCGTATCATAAGGGCGCGGAGCGGAAGAGTTAGGCATACGAACCTGCAGAATACGTTCTTTCATTTTTTTCTGAAGGTTCTTATATTCCGGTTTTCCGGCCAGATTCACCAGTTCTTCCGGATCATTTTTAACATTATAGATCTCGAAATTGTCATCCGGGGAAAGAATGTTATAACGTACCCCTACTATATCACCAAAACGGATCATTTGCATTTGTCCCCGTTTACGGCCCCTGTGTTGCGGGGCAAAATCCTTATAACCGGGCGTATGTCCAGGATGGTAATATTCGACATATATTAAGGGGGGTGTTTGTGGTCCTTTACCTATCAGGGAGGGTAACAGAGACAATCCATCAGAGATGGCAGGGGCGGGTAGGCCGGCCATTTCCGTGAATGTTGGAAGCCAGTCATAGGATATACTGGGTGTACTGATGACACGGCCTTCAGGAATATGTCCGGGCCACCAGGCCAGTACCGGCATGCGGACCCCTCCTTCCCAACAATCTCTTTTGATCCCGTCGAAAGGTCCGAAACTACGGAAAAAGGAAGGATTATTCGGCTGGTATGCCTTGGGGAGGTAAGACTCACGAGAAGGGCCGTTATCAGAAGAAAAGACGATCATCGTGTTATTGTCAATTTTCAGGTCTTTAAGTAACTGTATAATGTCTCCTACGGCATCATCAATACGGCGGTTGGCAGTGGCATATCTTTTATAAACTTTGGGCCACGGCACTTCCGGCGTGGATGGATCGTGATCATTGTCCCAAGTGGCATGTGCATAATCGGGATAAATATAAGAATCTATTGTGCCGGAGGCTGTATTGATCATATGGCCCGGTTTGCCGGTCCATTGCAATCCTCCCTTCAGGCCTCCTCCTTTCGGATAAGCCTGCGTCGGCAGCTCCAGTACGGCATGAGGGGTGTCATAGGCCAGATAAATGAAGAAAGGCTTGTTGCCGGAATTCTTCATATGATCGATGATCCATTTTTTGGCTGCGGCCGTCCACAGATCGGCAGTATAGCACTTGTCTAATTTATCGGCTATATTGGTCCTGTTTTCCCACACTTCTTTTGAGCCGCGATACAAACCTTCTTTCGGGTAATGTTCATGCCCATCGCGATGGCGGATATAGCCCAGAAAGTAGTCAAAGCCACGGTTGAGCGGATGAGCGGGCCAGTTGGGCGGGACAATATTTTTTCCCAGCCCCTGAAGACCCCATTTCCCAAAAGCCGCTGTGCTGTAACCGGCAATTTTCATAACGGTACCGAGGGTGTAATTGTCTTCCAGGGCTTTGTCAAACTGATTATCCCGTACTTCCGTATGACCCTGGCTGCGTCCTGACAAAATAGAAGCCCGGGAAGGTGCACATACAGGTGCCGCACAATACTGATCAGTGAGCACAGCTCCCTGATGCGCCAGTTTATCCAGATTGGGAGTAAATTCCCAGGGTTCACTGCGGTCATTGGCTTTTGCCCGCTGGTTTTGGAACAATACACCCAGGTCACCATATCCCATGTCATCGACCAGAATAAAAATAATGTTAGGTTGTGTTCTACGGACATTATCTTTTGCTCCGTAAGACACAGAAGACATCAGGAA
>WFSC01000258.1 GCA_015486185.1 Bacteroidales bacterium
AAACAACCACTCTTTTCTGAGGTTTCCCCTCAGTGGCTGTACCGGCGGTGGCTGTAATAAGATTTTCAAAGATGGTTTTATAATAACCGGCATTGTTACATCCTTTAAAGGTATTCTTGAATTCTCCTTTCTCAAAAGTAAGCAGGGTAGGAACCGATGTGATTCCATATACGGGATGGATATCCCTCACATACGCTACATTGACCATATGAAGCGTAATATCTTCTTTGTCATCTGCCGCTTTTCTGATATTTTCCCTGGCACACTCACTCAGTTCGGAGCCTTCCTTGTATAAAAGGACATATGCCTTGTCTTCCTCTGCAATCTTTTGCAACAAATCGTTATGGGATTGAACATTTACCTCTTTTAACATAGTTTCCATTCTCAGTTCATTTGGTTTTGTATTCGCTTTTATCATATATTATGCCAAACGTCAGACTGTACGATATTTTTATAAAGTGGCACAAATATAATGTAAAATTGACAGGATAGAGTTTCCGAAAATGACAGATGTCAGAAAAGGAATGTCAGTATTTATTCCCTGTTTTTTTGCCCCAGTAAGATTCCGGCTTGTATCAGTTTCATTACCGAGATAACAGCCATAGATAAATGTTTTTCGGTTTTGGCAAAGGCTTCTTCCAGCGTCATGGGGTAGGGATGAATGGGCACAATAGCTGTAAATGTTTTTTCCAGTGATGGATTGTCAGTGGCATCGTACCAACCGGTAAAGTCTATGACAGGAACATGAAAGCGGGAAGATAACCTGGCCAGGGCATAGGGTGCCTTTCCAAAAAGGGTCTGACGGTCCGTTTTCCCTTCACCGGTGAACACAAGATCGGCTTCCTGTATTTTTTTGTCCAGGCGGGTTATTTTTTTTACCAGATCAAATCCCCCCATAGCTTTTGCATGCAGGAATGTAACCAGTCCTGCTACCAGCCCTCCTGCAGCTCCGCCATATTTCATGGCAGCCATATCCGTATCCAGTTGTTTTTTAACAATTTCGGCCAGGTGTTCCAGGTTTTTCTCAAGGATGTCGGCCATCTCGGGTGTAGCTCCTTTTTGCGGAGCATAAACGGCTGCTGCCCCCTCTTTGCCGGTGAGTGGGTTGGTGACATCGCTGGCAATCAGGATCTTTACTTTTTTAATCCTTTTGTCAAGCGATTTCAGATCAATGGTAAATAAACGGTTTAATTGACCTCCCCCCGGTAATAATTCATACCCTTTTTCATCCACAAAACGTCCTCCCAATGCCTGAACAGCACCTATTCCACCATCTACCGTAGCACTGCCTCCCGCTCCGATAATAATTTTTTTGCAGTGTTGATCCAATGCTGCCCGGATCAGTTCACCCGTACCGTAACTGGAAGTGATCAGGGGGTTAAGTTCACCAGGTTCCAGTAATTCAAGTCCCGAAGCCGCAGACATCTCTATAATAGCAGTTTCCCCATCATCAATTAAACCATAGAATGAAGTGATGGGTCGCATCAGGGGATCGTGTACAGATACTTTTATTTTCCGTCCTCCTACAGCATATAACAAAGCTTCCGTAAGTCCTTCACCGCCATCGGATAATGGGTTTTGCACAACCTGGCTGCCGGGAAAAGCAGCTTTGACCGCCCTGGTCATAACCTCCGATACCTTTACCGAAGGCAGGCTTCCTTTGTATGAATCAGGAGCGACCAGTATTTTCATGGTTTTTATAAAGTTTCCTTTTTCCGTGAAGATAAAGATAGGAATTATACGGGTTTTCCAATAAGCATAGGCTCTTTTTTCCCTTCATCAATATCCGTAAGCATAACCTTTCGCATGCTGTTATTGGCAAACTCGTTATGGACTATCACCGGAATATAGTGCTGGCCGTATCCTGTTGAAAAACCTTTTCCTTTTTTTTCAAAGAGAACCTCCTGGGTTTTATTCAACATGGAATGGTAATACTTTATTTTGTTTGAGGCGGAGATCTCACGGATAACCCTGCTGCGTTGGGTTTTTATGACCTCAGGGATCTGATCCTCCATACGTGCTGCCAGGGTTCCGTCTCTTTTTGAGTACTTAAAGGTATGGATATGACTGAAACGGGCCTCCCGGGCAATAGTAACGGATTGCTTAAAATCCTCTTCTGTTTCACCCGGAAAACCTACGATGATATCCGTGGTAAAATTAAAATCAGAATACCTTTTCCGGACACTTTCCATCATAGCCATAAATGTTTTAACATCATATTTCCGGTGCATTCTTTTGAGGATGGTATCGGAACCGGATTGCAGACAAAGATGGAGGTGAGGCGTAAGTTTCGGATGGGAGAACAGATCAAACAACTTTTCTCCGAAGCCCTCCGGCTCGATCGAAGATATGCGTAAACGAAAGTTGCCAGGGAGTTGCAGGATCCTTTCAACCAGATCTTCAAAATTCTGATTATCATATTGGTATCTTCCTATATTAACCCCTGTCAATACTACTTCCTTAAATCCGGCCTCCGTTACCTGGCGTATATTATCCAGTATTTCCGGCAGAGGCCGGCTGACCGCTCTTCCCCTTACCCGGGGAATAATGCAGTAGGAGCAATAATTGTCACAGCCATCCTGGATCTTTATCAGACTACGGGTATGAAAAGATCTGTCTGTCAGCGGGAAATGGAACTTATCCCCGGGAAAGTATCCCGGAGAGACCATCTTTCCCTGAAAATGTGCTTCAACCAATGATACAATCGAACTCTTCCTTTCATTATCCACTGCATAGGTAATTCCCGGTTGTTGTTCCAGTTGTTCCCTGAAATGGTTAACCATGCATCCGGTGGCTATGACCACGGATTGTCCGGTACGGCGGATCGCCTGACTGATCATGTTTCTGGACTTGTGATCGCTCTGATTGGTTACCGTACAGGTATTTATAACATAAACATCTGCCGGTTGACTGAAGGGGACCACGGTATATCCGAGGTGTCTGAATTCAGAGATCAAAGCATCCGTTTCATACTGATTCAAACGACATCCCAGTGTTTTGAATGCTATTCTACGGCTGTTGTCCATTTTTCCTCCATAACATTGGTTAACTCTCCTTCAATGGAAAAAGGAGTAACCGAAGTAATTTGCACACTGACAAAACGGCCGATCAATGATACGTCATATGAGGGGAACCGGACATTGATCCTGCCTTCGGTATGACCTGCCAGGTAACCGGCTTTCCGGTCTTTTGCCGTTACAAGAACGATAACTTTCCTGTTTAGCAGTGGCAATGTCCCCTGTAATGCTGTTTTTTCCAGATCGGCAGTCAGCCGGTGTAACCGGTCTTTTTTTACATCTGCCGGTACATCATCATGCCAACGGGCACTGACCGTTCCGGGACGTGGGGAATAGATGGCAATATAAGCCATATTGTACATGAACTCGTTCAGGGCTTCCCTGGTATGCTCAAACTGAGACTCCGTTTCGCCCGGAAAACCAACGATAATGTCGGTAAATAAGGTGGCTTCCGGGAGTTTTCTGCGAATATAATGTACGATTTCCCGGTAGTCAGCCAGTGTATGTTTCCGGTTCATTCTTTGCAATACCTCATCATCTCCCGATTGCAGGGGAAGGTGGATCTGTTTGGCCAGGCAGGCATACCGGCTGATCACATCAATCACCTCCGGTTTCATATCCCGGGGATGAGGCGAAGTAAAATAAACCCAGCATCTGTTTCCGAACCTTTCTCCAAGTTTTCCGATCTCCTCCAGCAATCCGGCAAATGAAAGTTCCTGACCCGGTTTATCCTTGCCGTATGAATTGACATTCTGTCCCAGTAAGGTTACGGATTTGTATTTGCGTTCCATCAGACGATATACTTCATCCAGTATCTCTCTGGAAGACCGGGATACTTCTCGTCCACGGGTATAGGGAACGGCACAAAAGGTGCAGAATTTATCACATCCGTTCTGGATAGGGACAAAGGCTTCGAAATCGGAATGATAGGTGGGTTGTATCTCCCATAACCTGTCCATAATGTTTCGTTTGTCTTTTCCCTCAGGGTTCTTATGATGATCCCTGGCGATATCCGTTAATTCGGGAAAGTCAGATTTGCCGGTATTTACACCAGTCCCGCGCAGGGTAGATGAATAGGAGGTAACTACTCCGTATTGACGAAGCATCCCGGGTAGTTCAGGCAATTCATTGGTGGTAAATACCAGATCGAAAAGTTTGTCAAAATTTTTCCTGTCAGCCGGCAGTACACACCCTGTCAGAAAGGTAACCAGACTACGTTTTGACTTCATACGGTTCCATTTGTAGATCCTGGCATATACCTTGTCAATGGCCTTTTGCCGTACCGAACAGGCGATCACCCCGATCAGATCTGCTTCTTCCTCTTCAGCAGGTCGGTAACCCATCTCCTCCAGCACAGTCCGGATCCTTTCGCTGTCCGACTTGTTCATCTGACAGCCCAGTGTCAACAGGTAATATCTCACTTATTTATAACTTTTCTATTTTCTTCAACGTTTCATTTCCTTAACCCGATATTGTATCATTCCATTCATTTTATGGTTTGACCAGGCCATGGGTATTTGATATACTATACTTTTTTGCTGCAAAAATAACGTAAAGATTTGAATTACTCTCATAAACCGGGATTACCACAGGGTGTTTTTTGGGTTTTATCCCCTTTCATGAGGGGATGGCAGGGGGATAGTTTTAAATTACTTATTTCAATAAATTACTTTAGGTGAATGTATGTATTTATCAGATATATTGATAATTGGATTGGTTAAATGAATAAAAAAATCTACGTAGGTGCCTACGTAGATTTTTTATCTGTTCCTGTTAGATGATACCTCCTTGGGTATCTGTCAGGATTTCAGTTTCTTCTCAATTTCTTCAATTTGCAATTTGAAATGTTTATCTGTTTCTATCAGGTTATTAACGGTTTTACAGGCATGAAGAACCGTGGCATGGTCTTTTCCTCCGATGCGTGATCCAATAGTAGTGAGAGAAGATTTTGTGAGGGTTTTGGAAAAGAACATGGCAACTTGTCTGGCCTGTACGATTTCGCGTTTCCGTGTTTTGGAAAGGACCAGATCGATGGGGATCCCGAAATAATCACAGACCACTTTCTGAATATAATCGATAGACAGTTCCTTGTGGGTATTTTTTATGAGTTTATCGATCATTTTGCGTGCCAGGTCGATAGTGATCTCTTTTTTATTCAGGGTTGACTGTGCCAGGAGGGAAATAAGCGCGCCTTCCAGTTCACGTATGTTTGTAGTGATATAGGTGGCAATGTATTCGAGGATTTCATCGCTCATTTCAATACCGTCATTATAAACCTTTTTTTTCAGGATGGCCAGACGGGTATCGAAATCAGGGGACTGGAGGTCTGTGGAAAGTCCCCATTTGAAACGGGATAACAGCCTTTGTTCCAGGCCCTGCAGTTCAACCGGTGCTTTGTCTGATGTCAGGATCAGTTGTTTGCCACTTTGGTGTAAATGGTTGAAAATATGAAAGAAAATATCCTGTGTTTTTTCTTTTCCTGCAAATTCATGTACATCATCCACGATAAGGACATCTATCATCTGGTAGAAATGAAGAAAATCATTGCGTGTGTTGTTGCGGACAGATTCGATAAACTGGGTCTGGAAACGATTGGCGGTTACATACAGGACCGTCAGTTCGGGAAACTTTTCCTTTACTTCAATTCCTATGGCCTGGGCCAGGTGCGTTTTTCCCAAACCTGAGTCACCATAAACGAATAAAGGATTAAAAGCCGTTTTTCCGGGTTTCTGACTGACAGCATATCCTGCCGATCTTGCCAGACGGTTACAACTGCCTTCAATGAAATTGGCAAAGGAATATTCAAAATTCAATTGGGGATCAACCCGTAACTTTTTAAGCCCTGGTATGATAAAAGGATTCCGGATAGATATCTCTTCCTTATCCATGGGAACGGAAAGTGGTCTGTTCTTCAGTTCCGTTTTGTTGCGGGTAGGAAAACGTACAGTATAAGGTTTGGAATTGTAAATATTATTCTCCATAACCACATTGTATTCCAGTTTTGCATCCTGACCCAATTCTTTTCGCAGGGTTTTCCTTAACAGATCTATATACTGTTCTTCCAGGTATTCGTAAAAAAACGGACTGGGTACCTGGATGGTTAATACATTATCCTTAAGCTTAACCGGTATTATCGGCTCAAACCATGTCCTGAAACTAACGGAGGGAACGTTATCTCTGATAATCTGTAAACATCTGTTCCATATAATTTCATGATCTGAAGTAGTTTTGTTCATGGTTTGGAAGAATTTAAAACATATTTTTCCGGTTAGTAAAAAGGGATAGCAATTTTGTTAAAAAAAATGTAAAAAAAAAATCAAATTTACCTTGATTTTCTGAAAAAAATTATATTGGCTTTATTGCCAGTTAATTTGACCGTGAAAAAAAATATAAAAAAAATAATATATTGATAAACAGCGTCTTACAGGTTATTGATGCTAATATAATGTTAATGAAAGCTTTAATATGAATTAATTAAAGCCGGCATTGTATTCAGC
>WFSC01000259.1 GCA_015486185.1 Bacteroidales bacterium
CCCGTCAGGTCAATGGAGTCGGTAAGTATGCAGCCGTTGGCATCTTTTGTCGCAACATAATAGTGCCCGCCTTCCAGTCCCGTAAAGGTCCCGCCGGAAATAAAAGTGCGCCCGCTATCTGCCGAATAAAAATAACCGCCACTGCCACCGCCGGCCTGCAGGGATATTGTTCCATCAAATGTATGACTGTTACAAGAAGGTTTTATTGTATCTATTGTCAATGTCAGCGGAGGCGGTTCGCTAAGCACTACCTGCGAACCGGTAACCGTACATCCGTTTGTATCCTGCACCACCGGTATATAACCATTGGCCGGCAACCGGTCAAATACGCCGTTGTTGGTATAAAAGGAAGTGCCGTTATTCACCGAATATTCCAGGGTTCCTGTACCTCCCGAGGCAAATATCCTGATCGTTCCCGAGTTGCCCCCCGCACATAAAATATTTGTGGAAGCAACAGAATCGATCAGGAGAAGAGGAGGATCAACAATGGTAAGTGTCTTCCCGTAAAAGAGACAACCGTTGGCATCTCTTATCGAAACATCATAATCTCCTGCTGGCAAGCCGGTAAACAGATGATCCCCCGAATAGGTTGTACCCCCGTCAATCGAATACTGCCAGGGAGGAGTACCTCCGGAAACCGTAATATCAATACTCCCGTCGGTCAGGCCGTGACAACTGATATCTTTTTTCGTCAGGGACAGTATCTGTATGGGAGGGGGCTCGATAAGTGTCACGGTATCGCCGTTCCGGGTACAACCGTTCCCGTCCCTGACAGCCAAAGGATAGGATCCTGCGGTCAAGCCGGTGAAAGTGCCCCCGTTGTCCACAAATGTAACTCCCCCGTTTATTGAATACGTATAGGGAGCCGTACCGCCGGATACAGAAATCGTTATGCTGCCGTCATTTCCTCCATGGCAGGTAATATCAGCATGTGAAATGGCATCAAAGGTGATAACAGTGGGTTCTGAAACAGTAACAGGTCCGCCGCCGGCCACACATCCGTTGGCATCTTTTACGACAAGGGAGTATGTGCCGGCGGAAATGCCGTTAAACGTGCCTCCGTTTGAAATATATGTAACCCCTCCGTCAATGGAATACGTATAGGGAGGAGTCCCGCCCGTAACGGTAACAGTGATCGTTCCGTCTGTAGCGCCATAACATGTTGCATCCGTCTTTGTAAACGACAGAATCACAAGCTGTGCCGGTTCATTGATCGTTAATGTATTACCATTTTGTTCGCATCCGTGATTGTCTTTTACCGCAATATCATAATTCCCGGGCCCCAGACCGGTATAATTTCCTCCGTTATCCTGAAAGGATGCCCCGCCATCGATGGAAAAAACATAAGGCGGTGTCCCGCCGGAAGCCGTGATGGTAATGGTTCCGTCAGCAGCACCATGGCAGGTCACATCTGTTTTTACCTGCGACTGGATCACGAGTTGCGTAGGTTCATTGATCGTTATTGTGCTGCCATTTTGTTCGCATCCGTGACTGTCTTTTACCGCAATATCATAATTCCCGGGCCCCAGACCGGTATAATTTCCTCCGTTATCCTGAAAGGTCGCCCCGCCATCAACGGACCAGGTATAGGGAGGTGTTCCACCCGCAGCGGCAAGGGTGATCGTTCCGTCGTCAGCGCCATGACAAGTTATATCTGTTTTTGTCTGCGACTGGATCACGAGCTGTGCAGGCTGATCCACATTAACAGCCGGTCCGTTTTGCAGACATCTGTTGGCATCCTGTACGGCCAGGTTATAACTACCGGCGGTCAGGCCCGTATAGTTACCTCCGTTGTTCTGAAAGGATGTCCCGCCATCAATGGAAAAAGTATAAGGTGATGTTCCGCCGGAAGCCGTAATGCTAATGGTTCCGTCGCTTCCGCCATAGCAGGTAACATCCGTTTTCAGGAAGGTAATGCCAATGGCAGGCGGCTCATTGATCGTAAGTGTATTTCCGTTTTTTACACATCCGTTGGTATCGCGTACTGCGATCTGATAATCCCCGGCTGTCAAACCGGAAAAAGAGCCCCCGTTATCCTGAAAGCTTATCCCTCCGTCAATTGAGAACATATAAGGAGAAGTCCCTCCCGATGCACTGACCGTTATGGTTCCGTCGCTTCCGCCGTGACAGGTAACATCCGTTTCACTTTCCGTATCAATTGTTATAGCCGTAGGTTCGTTTATGGTCAGTGTGTCTCCGTCAGCCGAACATCCGTGGCTGTCCATTACCGATACGATATAGTTGCCCGGAGCCAGGCCCGTAAAATGTCCTCCGTTGGCAAAATAACTGCTCCCTCCGTCAATTGAATAATAGTATCCGGGAGTACCTCCCGAGGCGTTAACATCAATTTTTCCGTCATTGGCACCAAAACAGGTAACATCCGTCGCCAACTGCAAATCAATGGATACCGGATCAGGTTCATACACTTCTATGCTGTGAAAATCGGATGTATTGGCATCATCAATTACCACCCAATAATTCCCTGCCGTAAGATTGATTACCGAATCGGACGGGAAGTTGGTGGTATCTTTTTGTCCCGTGCTCCAGGTAAAAATATAGGGTGCCGAACCACCGCTGACAGTAGCCACGATCTTCCCGTCACTGCTTCCGTTACAACTGACACTGTCAACCTGTATGGTCGTTGTAAAACCCAAAGCAAAGGGACCCATAGAAAAAAGAGCAATAAAAAAGAGAAGAAAAAACCTGTATTTTATTCCGGAATCCTGCACCTTTTGTTTTCTATGGTTTTACATGTATTTTTCAAATATAGTTACAAACATTCATTTATTTATAAGGAAAATAAAAAATTGTCATCTGTTATTTGTCATAAGCAATTTTCCTATGATAAATCGTACGGGATACCAGGCAGCGCCGTATCCTATAGCCAGCACAGTAAGAAAAACAAGAGACACATCAGCCCATCTGACATTAACGGGGTAGGTATCGATCACAAAAGAACCGTTACCGGGGATCTTTACAATGCCGAATTTTAATTGAATCCAACAAATCAACAAACCCAGTAAAACTCCGGCTATTGCTCCCACGATAGAGATCATCCATCCTTCATACAGAAAGACCCTGCGTATCAAAGAAGTAGTGCCTCCGAGGTTACGGAAGGTCGCTATATCTTCTTTCTTTTCAATGATCAGCATCGAAAGTGATCCGATCACATTAAAAGAGGCAATGATCAGGATAAAAGACAGGATCAGGAATATGGCCCATTTTTCGGTTTTCATGATCCGGTAAAGTAACGCTTCCTGTTCATACCGGTTTTTTACAAGGAATCCCGTGCCGAGCATTTCCCGTATAGTGGATTCGGTCTTCTTAACATTGGCTCCCGGTTTCAGTTTTAGCTCCAACGCACTGAGTTCGTGTGTATATCCAAACAGGTCACGGGCAAAATCAAGAGGCACAATAATATACTTTAGATCAAAATCCTGTTGTATGGCGAAAACGCCTGAGGGGAAAATATATTTTTTACTGAATGCCTTTTCGGGATTAAGGGAAATATGTTCTGTCCTCCGGGGGACATAAATTTTTATAGGTGTTACAAAGTTTAGGCCGATACCGAGGTTCATGGCAATACCCTGTCCCACCACCGCCATAGGGGCATTTTTTTCATGTAGGATAAATTTCCCGTCCACGATCATGCTATCCACCCCGCTTATGGATGCATAATTATCACTCACCCCCTTTACCGTAGCAATATACTGCCGTTTTCTGTATTGTAAAAGGGCATTTTCTTCAACTACTCCCGAGCCATACATCACTTCAGGCAATTGTTTTACCTTTTTTAATACGCTCAGTGTGTCCCCGAAGGTTTTTCCCCTGGCAGGAGTGATCTTCAGATCCGGATTAAAGGAATTGAACAGGGAATGTACCAGACTGTCAAATCCGTTGAAGGAAGAAAGCACCACCACCAGCGCCATGGTGCCTACCATCACCCCGATAACCGAGATCAACGAGATGAGGTTGATCACATTATGTGACTTCCTGGCTATCAGGTAACGCTTCGCTATGTAAAAAGGGAAATTCAAAATTCTACATTCATCATTCTACATTCGATGTTCGATGTTCGATATTCGACATTCTAAAAGAAGGCCTCCGGACAGGACTTTAACCCGCACCTTCCCGGAAATCCCGGAATGTTCTGTCAATTAAACTACAGAGACCTTCTGACTAATATAATGCCAACCTTACAGATCATTTCCATGCTTTTACGACCAATCCTGTTCCGGTTTTATGTTTTTTACGAAGATCTTTCCGGTTAAGGACAAACGCCACAGGCCAGGCAAAAAGATAATAAAACGGCAACAAGATAAAAAACACTTTTGACGCATTCAGCAAAGTGACGGGTATTTTCATGGATATTTTCCAGGCTGTCCGGCCGGGTTTTCCATAAGAATAAAAAGCATCAATGCGGGAGAATCCGGCTCTTTTCAATTTTTCTCTTATCTCATCGATATTATAACCATCCCGCACATGTTCATCAATAAAACTTTCTTCTCCTTCGTGGTCATGTACATCTGATCCACCCTGATCGGACGGGGTGGATATAAGCAACAATCCCCCGGGTTTCAGAGACTGGAAATAATTCAAAAACACTTTTTCATCTTCTTCAATATGTTCCATCACATCGACACAAAGAATAAAATCCCAGGTTTCGGGGCGGATAAAACGTGTCAGGTCCTGCACTGAAAAATGCACTCTTTTGACAGGATCAATTTTTTCAAAGAAACGGGTACAGTCCTCAATCTGATCTTCCTTGACATCCACGCCTTCAATTTCAGCACCAGGGAACGTACGGTATAAAAAATAAGTATATTGTCCAAAGCCGGAGCCGGCA
>WFSC01000260.1 GCA_015486185.1 Bacteroidales bacterium
CAGGCAGGTCTGATTCGAAATGCATCGTTTTGCCTGTGGAGGGATGAGTGAACTCCAGGGACTGGGCGTGCAGGGCCTGACGGGGCAGGATGTTGAAACAGTTTTTGACGAACTGCTGGTATTTGCTGAAGGTGGTGCCTTTCAGTATGCGATCGCCGCCATATTCCGCATCGTTGAACAGCGGGTGACGGATGTACTGGAAGTGTACGCGTATCTGGTGGGTGCGACCCGTTTCGAGGCGGCATTCCACCTTACTGATATATCCCAGCTCTTCAAGAACACGGTAGTGGGTGACGGCCGGCTTCCCCTGAGATCCGTCCGGGAACACATACATTTTGGTCCGGTCTCTCGGGTTACGGCCGATATGTCCTTCTATCGTGCCTTCCTTTTCCGGGAGAAGACCCCATACCAGGGCTATGTATCTTCTTTTTACCGTGTGAAGAAAAAACTGCCGGGCCAGCTTGTTCATGGCGATCTCATTGCGGGCAATGACCAGAATGCCTGTCGTATTTTTATCAATACGGTGAACAAGCCATGGGCGTATATTCCCTTCCCGGAAAGCGGGTTCATCCTTCAGGTGCCAGGCCAGTGCATTGACCAGCGTACCGGTATAGTTTCCGTAACCAGGATGAACGACCATCGCGGCCGGTTTATTGACGATCAGCAAGTCATCATCTTCGTAAAGTATATCCAGGGGAATATCTTGCGGGATGATCTCTATTTCACGTGGCGGATGCGGAAGGACGATCGTGATGATCTCACCAGGTTTCACCTTGTAATTGGGCTTAACGGGTTTGCCATCCACCAGGATATTCCCTGCTACAGCCGCATTTTGTATCCGTGTGCGTGAGGTGCCTTCCAGCCGGTTGATCAGATATTTGTCGATGCGTAACGGTTTTTGTCCTGGATCCACTATGAACCGGTGGTGTTCATATAGCTCCTGTATGTCATTTTCTTTTTCGGACATGACCGGGGGTTAATGTGCAACGACAAAACGGGTACGATATACCGGCTTGTTATCCTGACTGATAATTAAAAGGTACAGACCGTTATGCAGCGTTGATACAGGGATAGCATGGGTAAGTTCTTCTTGCCGTAAGATCATCCTGCCGGTAAGATCATAGATCAGATATGCCGGATGACGTATGATCTCATGTTTAGAATCAATATAAAGATAATCGTCCGCCGGTTGAGGATAGATATTCCAGTTTTTGAATATTGTCCGCCGGGAATGAATGTCCGCAAGGAGTCTGAGGCCTGTCACCGGCCTGATCATAATACTGCCGTCTATCGAAGAAGGGAACCATTGTCCGCTGACATATACCTGATTTTTGTCACGGTGGTTCCGGTTTCTGTCAAAGCCGACATTCAGGAACATGTCAGAGTTTTGTATCCAGCCAACATAAAAATCTCCTTCAGGTATGACTACGGCAGAATCAAAGGTATAGGTTGTAAAACAATTCAGACTGTCCTGAAATACAGGGGACTGGCTGGTTTTTTCATACAGGATATCGCCGGGGGTTCCCTGGTTGTCGCTCCATACTGCCAGGTTGAAGGTTACTTTGTTGGCCTGTTGGTAAGATTCGTTAAAATAAATACGGATAGCCTGCAGGGTATCTGTTTTATAACTATGAAAACGGACGGCAGCAGCAGCCCTGCGCATACCGTTGCCGCTGAGTCCGTAACCTGCCTCGGCCGAGCCGTCATCGTAAGCAAAATAATCCTTGAATACCTGATAATAGGTGACGGTATCATTGATCTTCGGATCGAAATTATCCGTGATAAGATAACTGCGCACCTTGAAGACAACAGAGTCGGGTGCCGGTGAGTTGAACGTATAAATAAGGGGTGAGTTATAGGTTTCCGTGACCAGTGGCCCTACATTCACAGCCCCTCCGGTGTAGGCATGGACTATCTGGCCGGTTGACAGATCAGTGATCTCAAATTGCCGGGTGACATTGCGAATGATAGTATCATTGTTCCGGTAAGTAACCGGCAGGAAACTGCCCATTTCTGTCAGGTAGGTCTTTCTGAAATGATGCCATGGCATGGCTTCATAAGTTTTAAGGACACTCTGCATAGGAGTGGCTATAGCCACATCATGCATAACCGTATCGCCAATAAACCGGTTCTTATCCAGATAAACATAATCTATATTCCATTGATCACAGTTGCCTACCCTGCCGGGATCGCTTTGATCGGAAGAGATACTGGCATAATTTCTGAACCGGAACCGGAAACCTTTATGAAGGAAAGAGGTGTCCTGAACAGGCAATATAACCGGCCGGAAATCCGGGGCCGTATCCCTTTGCAATGAATCACCCGGTATATGCCATACTGTTTTCCATTCCGATTGCAGGGGAGCGAAAAAATCCAGACAGAGAGAATCATCCGGTTCGGGATCATCTCCCAGACCCATGGGTTGATAAAAAAAACTTAAAAATATTTTTGCCTCCGGTTGATAATCCAGATTGATAGGCCGGCTCGTCAGTTTATCGGCGGGGAAAGGGAATTTCTGAGCATCCGGATAAAGGGTCCCTTCGTCATTGATGGCATCCAGGGTAGCTACACCGAGGGTGGGAGGGTCAACACCATAGGTTTGATTGATGAAAACATCCCGGTCAGACCATCGTGCCGGATCGGGGTACACGGTATATACGGAAAAATCATCCATAAAAGGAAGTTCCAGAGTATCCTGCAACAAAAGGTTTTTTTAGTAAGATCTTTCCTGTGACGATAAGCCTTCTGTACCTGGGGACTGGTGGCTAACGGTACCAGCACCTCCTGTGCAGTGAGCGGCAGGCCGGCAAAAACCATGAAAGTGATGATAATGAGCTTATTTTTCATGTTGCACAGGGGCTTCTTGTATGGTTAATGTGTCAGGTTGGGGTAATCTGGCCGAATCCAGGGTAAACCACAGGAATATGGATGATCCGACCGGAACATATTGGTTCTCTCTGAATGCCGGATTCTGTTTCCATACGAAAGCGCTCATGGAATCATCTGCTGTATGAACGGTAGAGTCATAGACCATGGCTCCCATATTCAGGGCTGAACTGATAATCACCTGTTCCGCTTTATCCAGGTTCATGCCGGTGAAATCAGGCAGGGGCGTCTTCTGGTTGCTCAGTCCCTTACCCAGTACCAGGTCGATCGGAACTCCCTTTATGAGGGAATCGCCTGCCTTTAGTTCTGTGGTATCATACATTTCTTTCAGAACATTATTAATAGCAATATCCGGCACATATTTCAGTTTACCCAGTTTAAATCCGTTTGATTCCAGAAGAGCCTTGGCCTGACGCAGTGAATAACCTACCACATAAGGGACAGGAACAACTTCGGGGCGGATGGCATTGATTATAAGAAAGATCTTGCGTCCTTTTTTTACCATGGATCCTGCCTTGGGATTCTGTTCGACAATAGCCCCGTGAGGTACTTCATTGGTATAAACCGAATCCCGGACGATCAGAACAAAGTGATTTTTTTTGATCAGAGATTGACATTCATTTACAGTTAACCCGTAAAAATCAGGTACTTCTTTCTTTTGGCCGTGACGGGTATAAAACCGCAGCCATACTAAAACGGAGAATATCAGGATTATGGTTAAAAGGATCGCATAAAAAAGATTTTTAAAAAAAGTTTTGCTGATAAGAAACCGTCCCAAACTCATACCGGCAGAATATTGATTATGTTAGTTACTAAAACGCAAAGGCAAAGATAAAATTATATCAGGATAAAAACAGAACGGCAGAATTACCTGCAGGAAAAAATATTGCACAGATACCGTATAACAAGAAAACCTGCCGGTATGCAGGTTTAATAAAAATTTTCAATCATGTCTTAACAAGAGAGGCAGAGGAGCGTTTTTCCCTAAACTTTATGTCTGGGTTCGTCGGAGACAGAAAGTTTTTTCCTGCCCCTGGCACGGCGGCGTGCTAACACTTTCCGGCCATTGGCCGTTGACATACGTTCCCGGAAACCGTGTTTGTTTTTCCTCTTGCGCTGCGATGGCTGAAATGTCCGTTTCATATCTTTTGAATCTTATTTTTCTGACCTAAAAACGTTGCCCGTTATACGGATTGAGTAAACAGGCTGCAAA
>WFSC01000261.1 GCA_015486185.1 Bacteroidales bacterium
CAGGTTTATACCGTTATCCGTAGCGATCCAAAGAATACCGGAACGGTCTTCATAGATCGACCATATCTTGTTGTTCGACAATGAAACGGGATTGTAAATATTGTGATAAAATTTCTTGCTTTTCCCCGTTCTTGCATCCAGCAGATTTAATCCGTATTCCGTGCCCAGCCATACCCTGTTATGACCCACCGGATGAACAGAAAGGATCTTATCATTACTGATATTGCCGGCTGAGCCTTTCCTGAATAACTTATATTTTCCGGTATGTGTGTTAAAAAGACATAAGCCTGTTTCGGTACCGATCCACAATAAAGTGTCGGAGTTGACCGACCAGGGGACAATGGTAAGAATGAGATTATGATGTATGGGGAGATAATAATTTCCTTTCAGATCAAAAACTTGAAAAGTGTTGGTGTTTTTGTCCAGCTTGTTTAGTTTATTCAGGGTCCCCACCCAGATATTTCCGGAATGATCTTCATATATTGTGCGGATCTGGTTGTCACTGATCTGACTGTTCGAAGTATTCCATACGGTATAATCTGAAAAAGATTTATTCAGATGCAAAAGTCCGTTTTGTGTACCTACCCATAATCCGGTGTCCCTGTCCTCTGCCAGGGTTCTTATAACGTTATAAGGACCAAGATTTATCCTTGTAATCCGTAATGTTCTGACATTTATATAGCATAATCCTCCACGTGTACCCACCCATATAATGTCCTTAATTTTACTGGTAAGCAAAGCACTGATATTATTGGAAGGGATGGTGCTGGTATCTGATACATCATATCTAAAGTGGATAAAATTGTAACCGTCAAAACGATCTAATCCGTAATCTGAGCCAATCCACATAAAACCATAACTGTCCTGGGTGACAACTCTAACCTGGAAAAAAGAAAGTCCGTCCCTGACGGTGATGTGCCTGAACCGGTACCGGGAATTATAAAATTCATTGTCTGTCCTTTCCGGATGTAGAACCGAAACATTACTGTTGAAAAGTGCCGGGGATGGGGCGGAAGCATATGATACCCCCTGAACCAACCATAGGAAAAGCCAGAGTTGTGCAGTAACTGCAAGCACCTTTGAAGGATGGAGTTTATGTAATTGATTCAACAAATTTTCTTATAAATTTGAATAACAAATTTATTAAAATATCCGGTATTGATGCTATTAAGCTTTTCAGCATCTTATCCTAAACTAAACATTGAAGCTCCTTTGTCGCTTGTACCAAAGTTTACGCCGGCGGTGAGAGGGAGGAAATCACCCTCATGGGCCCTTTTTGTACTAACGGCGGAAGGGGATGGTATTTTGTGACGAAGTAATCCGGTTTAGCATGATAACAAAATACTTCTTGTCCGGTCTGACCCAATATTTTTTGAGAGCTTTATAATATTTTATAAACCGGAAGGTATCAATTGCTTAATATAAAAGCTCTCCCGCAGGAACAATTTTTAATACATATGCAAAATTGCAGGGCTTTTTTTGTGGGAAAACAACATGAAGGCCGGATTCTGTCACCTTCCAGTGTAATTTTTCCGGCGAACCGATCATAGAAACTGAACGGATTCCTTTTTTACTCACCGGGTGTAACGAATTTAAGGAGGTTATGGTAAATGTACCTGATTCCGGCCATCCAAAACAAATGGCATATAAAATATTATTCTTAACAGTGAATCGCACGCCATCAGGATCTATAAAATAGTTCCCGCCTTTGACTTTTTTTACTGATCCTTTTCCATAGTTACGCCAGGGAACGGTACCATAAATGGCCTCGCCATTCAAATGCAACCATTTACCTATTTCCTTCAGTGTTGTCACTTCCTCTTTTCGCAGGGTGCCGTCAGGTTTAGGTCCTATACTTAAAAGGAAATTTCCATTCTTGCTCACCACATCAACCAGTTCATCAATCAGATACCGGGCAGGCCAGAAACCACTGCCTTTGACATAGCACCATCCCTGTTTGGCTATCTTATCATCGGTCTGCCATTTTGAGGAAAGGCGAATACTATCGAGTCCCGATCTCTCAAAATCTTCCACCGCCTCATCCGGATCAAGAAACTTCCTTTTATACGTCAGAACAACTTCTTTTTTATGCCTTATTGCAGAGTTGTAATAATGGGCCAACACATTATAAAACTGTTGTCTGAAATAGGGCTTATGAAAGAGGCGTTCTCCATCCCCGATTCCCCCGTCCACATAAATATAATCCGGGTTGTACTTGTCTATCAACTCAGTCATGACGTTTTCCCACTGCTGTTCATCTTCAACTCTGGGGGGATCATTATCGCCTCTTCTGTGGCCATAGAGACCCTCATATTTTGGATCCCAATTGTCATATTCAGGCCGAAAGTAATAATATCTCCAATGTCTGCCATAATGAGTCGCCACCCCCGTTTTAAGTCCTTCTTTACGGGCTGCACTGGTAAATTCATTTACTATATCACGTTTTGGTCCCATTCTTACGGAGTTATATTTTATATACTTCGAATCCCATAAAGCAAAACCATCGTGATGAACGGCCGCCGATACCAGATATTTGGCACCGGCTTCTTTGAATAGTTTAACCCATGCATCAGGGTTCCATTTACTGGCAGTAAACATAGGGATAAAGTCTTTGTACCCGAATTTATCAAGAGGGCCCAAGGTCTTTACATGATATTCATGAACTTTTTTCCCGGTTTTTGCTCCTTTTCCTTTTTTGTCTAAGGGATAATACATCCAATGGGGATACCATTCCGAAACGTAAGCCGGAACCGAAAACGGGGCCCAATGAAAATAAATACCGAATTTAGCATCTTTATACCATTGGGGTACCTTATAATTTTTCAGGGATGCAGGAGTGGGCTCAAATTTTTTCACCTGCTCATTCGAATTCGTTGAATTACCGGTATTGTTTTTACAACTACCAAAAATAAAAACAGATACAGAAAGAACAATAATTATTTTAACAGAAATAATTTTTTTCGTTTGCAGATATTTTATTTTAATTTATCTAATGACTTATTATATCCTTCATAACTGGACGATGGTTTACTGTTTCTGTTGCGCCTCTATCGGGTTGATAAATCAGGAAAATAGTATCTAAGATTTAGTGTATCTGCCATTTTATCCTGAAGTTTTTCAAAATCGGAAAACATTTTTTTTACCTTATTTTTATATTCCGGTTTCCCGGCCAGATTGACTATTTCGTGTGGATCTTTGTTCAGGTCATATAAAAGAACTACCGGCACTTTGGGATAGATAATCAGTTTATATCCGTCTTCCCGGATCATTCGCTGAAGATTCAGATATGCACCATAGATGGCCGGATAATAACTGTTTTGTCGCTTGCCATTAATAATAGGTAGAACGCTATGAAAAAAAACAAAGTCCGGTTTTTGCGCTCCTGCCAAATCCAAAGCCGTGGCCATGACATCCTGAAGATATATGTCTGTATGGATTCTTTTATTTTGAGGTACTCCGGGGCCTACCACTAAAAAGGGTACACGGATACTAATATCAAACAGATTTTGCTTTCCGGCCAGCCCGTGTGCCCCTATGGATAATCCGTGATCAGCGGTGAAAAAGATATAAGTATTATCCATCTTCCCCGTCTCTTTCAATGCTTGCAAAATTCTCCCGATCTGCACATCCATATGGGTAGTGATGGCATTGTATTCCAGCCGGTTTACCTTTACAGCGTACGGCGTCCTGGGAAAAGGCATCAGTCTCTCATCCCGTAGTTTTCTTCCTGCGCCTATCTTTTCTCCATACGGATATTCCGGCAGAAAACTTTCCGGAAGGGAGATACTGTCCACATTATACATCTCCACAAATTTTTTGGGAGACTGGCGTGGATCATGAGAGGCATTAAACGCCAGATACATAAAAAAAGGTTTGTCTTTTTTGGCCGCTTCCTGCAGGAATTTTACGGCATCATCACCCAGCACCTCACTCCAGTGTTCTCCTCCTTTCCAGTAGCCGCCATATTTTCTATCCCAGGGTTCCCAAACGGTATCCGTAGGACTCTTCGGACGGTCATATCCCTGGGGGGTCTGGTTCGGCATTCCGGGGCGTTCGTGAACCACATGATCAAATACCATTTGAGGAGGTACTTTTACATGCCATTTCCCGGTCATATAAGTCTCATAACCCGCTTTTTTCATCAACTTTCCCCACATCTCTCCGTTTTCGGCCAGTTGTCTCTCCAGGGGCACCATTTTATGCGCCTCCCACAACGAACGACCTGTATTCAGCATCCCCCTGCTGGAAACACATACAGCAGGGGTCCAGGCACCCATATTATAAGCATTGGTGAACGATACACCCTCTTTTACCAATTTGTCCAGATGGGGGGTGATTATCTCCGGATTACCCAGGGCATGAACCATATCATAGTTCAGGTCATCGGCAAAAATGAATACAATATTCGGTTTTTTCGCCTGCTTCTGCGCTGACCTCTTTGTGCCAGATTTGCATGCGAAAAACATTAATACTACAGCAATTACAGTTATTGTAATTACCAGTTCTGACAAAATATTACGTTTGTTTTTCATCGTAATAATATTGATTATTATTTGTTTTAATAATAAGGTCCGGGAGATTTGTTGGGGGCCTTACTCCCTTTTTTACTCATCCTGTTCAATACATCTACAGGTATATCATAATATGATTTTTTTTGTTTTGTGTACCTGGGATTGGCATCTTTATCTGGAATGGATTGGAGTATTTTATTAAATTTTTCCAAAGCTTTCTTTACTCCGGGATCATCGCTGTTGAGAAGGTTATTCCTTTCACCAAGGTCAGATTTGAGATCATAAAGTTCATAGATCACTTTTATCGTCGTATCGACATAGACTTTATATCTTTTGTCCCTGATCACCCGGTCTCTGAAAGAGAAGTAGTTGACCACTCTGTCGTTTCTGATGGACGATGGATGAGAGCCCATGGCCATGATCCATTTGCGTGGCGAATCATCCGCCTTTCCCAGGATCAACGGAGCAAAGGACTTTCCGTCTATCGTATCTTTTTTGGGTATTTTTGCCCCCCCGAGTTCGGCAAAAGTGGGCAGCATATCGGGAAAATCCACCAGGGCATCCGTTATCTTTCCTTTCGGCACGAGGCCCTGACAATTCACAATAAACGGAGCATTGATCCCATTTTCAGTAAGGTAGGTCTTGCCTCCCCTTACAGCCCACCCGTTCCGGTGACCAATTATGCTGTGGGTCGTGCCGTTATCCGTTGTCCAGAACACAATCGTATGATCTCTGATGCCCAGGCTGTCAAGGGCACCCATTAATTTTCCCAAAAGAAAATCCGCATACCGCACCATGGCTTTGTGTTTCTCCATTTTACCTGTCACATCCGGCTCGAGCGGCGTGGTGGTAAAAGG
>WFSC01000262.1 GCA_015486185.1 Bacteroidales bacterium
GGACTCTGCCACTGGATAGCATAATAACCTTTATCACATTCGATACCTGCACCTGCTGCCTGGGCAGGATCAATAACCATTGTAGTGCCTGGTGGCAGATCTTCCGGCCGGAAAGAAAAATACCCGGAAGCAAAATGCTTCTGCGTATTAAAATACCGGTAGGGATTATCAAATACGGTGTTTGAATGAATGGAAATGCTTATTCCCTTATTTTTCCTTCCTCTTTTGGTGGTGATCAATACCACACCGTTACCTGCTCTTGAACCATACAGGGCAGCGGCGCTGGGACCTTTCAGGATGGAAACACTTTCAATATCATCCGGACTCAGGTCGGAGATTGCATTTCCATAATCCACAATATTCCTGTCGCCAATCTGAGAAGTGTTGTTCAACCCGTTGATCATTTGCACGCCATCCACCACAAAAAGCGGCTGGTTATCGCTGCTTAATGAGGTAGCACCACGGATCACCATGCTGACGGAGGATCCCGTACCTCCAGTGGAATTGATGGTCACCCCGGCGACTTTTCCGGCCAGCGAGTTCACCACATTCTCCTGCACCACCTTGTTCAGCTCCTGCCCGCTGACTTTCCCCACAGAAAATCCAAGCGATTTTTCCTGTCTGGTGATGCCAAGAGCCGTAACAACCACCTCCTGCAGTTTTTTGACACTCTCATGCATGACCACATCAATCACCCTTTTGCTACCTACTTGTATTTCCTGTGTCTCAAAACCAACAAAGGAAAAAACAAGAATGGTATTCTCATCAGGTACCGACAGGGTATAACTTCCGTCTGCACCGGTGATCGTGCCCTTCTTCGTACCTTTGATTAATACAGTTACACCCGGTAGCCCCTGATCATCTGTAGCCGAAGTTACCCGTCCTGTAACTTTAATTTGCTGGAAAATAGCATCTGTACCTCCATATACCTTATTATTTGCTGCATTCACTCCTGACAACGAAGCAATAGTCAGGAAAATAACAACAAAAAATAAAATACGGATGTACTTCCCGAACCGTTTGAAATGACATCCATGTTCCATAATAAAATGAGTTAAGTTTAAGGTTAGGTTAATAAAAAAAAAATTTAATGATCCTTGTATGACAAATATAATACAATTTTCAAATATTTTCTTAAAAATAATGTACATTTGCATGAACTTTTAACAAAGTTGATTTGTTTTACATACATTAATTAAGACTACAGGTTAATATTCTTGAACAAATGGTTAAAATCTCACAAATTAAAAATAATAAAATGTTAAACACAAAAAATCATTCTTCATCAAGAGGCATATTGTTACTTTCTGTTTTTGCCTCTTTGTTTTTTCTTTTTTCCTCTTGTAATAATAAGGAAACATTTAAAGGATATCTCACAACAGCAGGTAAGGGAAAAGATGAAATAAAAATTGTTGTGGTCAAGGGAACACCCTATGAAATGGGCTTCCAGCTTGGTAACTTATTAAAAAATGATATCGATTCCTGTCTCACGGAATTTGTTGATCTGGCACGAAAAGAAGAGCCGCAAATATACAGCAACGCACAGCTTGACAAGGCATGGACAACAAATTCTCCTTACATTGACCCACGTATTAAAGAAGAAATGAAAGGACTGGCAGATGCAACCGGAATTGACCTGAAAATAATTGAACGTGTTCATATGCTCCCTGTAGTCTCTCCTTATGCATGTAGTGGCGTGGCGGTATGGGGTAAAGCTACTGAAACAGGCCATACCTATCAGCTCAGGAATCTTGACTATACCATGGATGCACATTTGCAGGATTATCCGGTAGTAGTGATTTATGTTCCGGATAGCGGGGCTGTTCATGCCAATGTTACTTTTGCCGGTTATATCGGTTCCAACACCGGGATGAATGCCAATCATCTGGTCTTCGGTGAGAAAGGAGAATCCCCGGGTTCTGAGTTCCCTTACAAAATCAACGGAGCTCATTTCAGTTTTCTTTTCAGACAAATGATGTATGATGATAGAACCCTGAATGATATAATTCATACGATCCAAACCACCCCGCTTATTAAAAGATATTTTCTTTTCTTCAGTGATGGAAATAAGGAAACCCAGGGTGCGGTCAAGGTGCTTGTCTCCACACCCGATTCTGTTAAATATCATATCTGGAAAGACAATGATTCGACCGATATTGATGCCCCGAATGTCCTTCCCAATGTCATTTACCATACGATGAACAATCCGGTAGCATTTAAAATGTTGAAAGAAAATTACGGACAGTTCAACTCTCAGAAAATGATTGACCTTTCGAAGGCTGTAGCTGACGAAGGGGGCAATCTGATGGATGTGGTATATGACGCCACTACCCTGGAAATGTGGGTGACTTATGCCAATGGAGCGGAAGACGCTTCCAAACAAAATTATGTTCATATTTCTATGGATAAATACCTGAAAGCAGCAGGGGTTAGAGAACGATGAACATTGATCGATGATCGTTGAACGATGAATGTTGAATATTGAACGCAGAATGCTGAATACGGATGAAAAAAGTTGCATGTTACTCATTGTGTGGTCTGCTTCTGGCCTTTATCATTTATCATTTTATTGCCGGAAGCAGGGAGGTTTGTCTGCCGGTCTCCAAATATTATAATTACGATCACGATCTCCCATTGCTCGATTCGGTACGTCAGATAAAAGATACGACGGACTATGACTTGTATTATCTCACCTACCGGAGTGCTCATAATCAGTGGGTTACAGGACTTTTATCGGAGCCCGAAAATGCCAAACGACCGATGCCCGTGGTGATCCTGATGCATGGCTTGGGAGACAGTAAAACCGTTGATTACATTGAAGCAGGGAATAAATACCTGTTGGATGCCGGCTATGCGGTGCTGCGTATTGATATTTGCAATCATGGCGACCGGCATAAGTATGATTATGATTTTGATCTGATCAACGGTTACAGATACTGGACCAGGGATATGGTAGCCCAAACGGTTTTCGACCTGCGCCGGGCAGTTGATTTCATTGAAACACGGAAAGAACTCAATGCGGATAAGATCGGTTATATGGGTATCAGTCTGGGTGGGATCATCGGAACCGTATTCTGCGGAGTGGATCAGCGAATTAAGGTCCCTGTCATCGTGCTGGCAGGCGGACAACTGAACCTGATGTTCGGTAAAAAGGCCTTGTCCAAAGAAACCAGGGATTTTCTGAGCTTTATCGACCCGATCAATTATGTGAGGGCTATCTCACCCCGTCCGCTGCTGATGATCAATGCATCACATGATGATGTGGTACCGCCTGTCACCAGCAAACTCTTATATAAAAAGGCCAAACAACCCAAAAAGATCATCTGGTATCCGGCCAGACATCATACGCTGCCCATCGATAAAGCCTATCCTGACGGTATCAGATGGTTTGATAAATACCTGAGGAACGAAGAACGTTGATCGATAAAAGAAGGCAAAAGGAATAATGGAATGATGGGAAGGTACAGTAGTTGATAGGTTGATAAGTTTAGTGGTTTAGAAATATGATTTTGAAATAACTTAATGACAACTGAATTTCGCCGCTATAGCGGCATAATTTCGCGAGCGTAAGCGAGCTAATTTCGGCTGCGTAGCAGCCTAATGACTACTGAATGACTACCGTATGACTACCGTATGACCACCGTATGACTATCAGGCATTCCAGGTACTTTAGGCACTTTAGCTCACTTTAGCTCACTTTAGCTCACTTTAGGCACTTTAGGCACTTTAGGCACTTTAGTTCACTCCAATCTCCCATGAATATGGGGTGTTTTTCTGTTGTAAATAACCTTAAATTGTTTGTGAATACCTTGGGTGAGCAGGCGGTCTGTTTCTGTCCTGACGATATCTGATTTCACCGCTCCTTTTTCCGCTATGTAATTCACAGTATGGTATGAAACTTTTAATGTATTCATTAATTATTTTATTATGAAAACCATTTTTGTTTTCGGGATCAAAAAAAGGAGCGTAGCCTATGCAACCGGTATGCTAATTCTTCTTTTTGTTTTTTCTTCCGGCATATTTGCGCAATTGAATGGAACCTATACAATTGGCGCCGGGGGAAATTATGCCACCTTCCAGGCTGCCGCCGATGACCTGCAAACGCAGGGGGTAAACGGACCGGTCGTGTTCAACGTATTATCAGGTATATATAGTGAGCAGTTGACACTGGGTTATGTGCCTAATGCCAGCGAAACCAATACCATTACTTTCCAGTCTCAAAGTGGTGATTCTACCGATGTGGTGCTGCAATATGAGGCTGCCGGTACGGATGATAATTTCGTGGTTAAACTCAAACGATGCAGTTACGTCACACTCCGGGCGATGACATTTAAAGCTTTAAATGCCACCTACAGCCAAATCATCCACATGGAAGATTATGGCATAAACACGACGATTGAACATAATGTATTTATTGGCGACTACAATACCAATTCACCAGTTAATAAGGCTCATATCTTTGCTGAGGATGTTGGTCTGAAAAATCTGAAAATCTTAAATAACCGGTTCTTAAAAGGCAGTTACGGTGTATTTTTAAATTCAAATACAAAATATAACCAATATCCTGAATTTACACACAATGTTTTTGATAGCCTGGGATATTGTGCCATCTGGTGTATGCAAACAGAAAAACCCAAAATATCATATAATGCCATTCAGTATTCAATCTATGGGATCTATTTATCCGGTGCAACAAATGAAACGGTAATCAATTCGAACAAACTAACTAATATTATGGTGGGGGGCATGCAATTGAATAACTTAAACACTTCCCATGGCTTTGAATCGACCATTAGTAATAATATGGTAGCTGCCAATAAGGGGGGGCAGACCGGGATTTCTCTCACTAATTCATCCTTCGTTAATCTATATCAAAACACGGTACTGGTAAATGCAAATGCCTATAATGCCAAGGCTCTTTATATTGATAATTGTACAGGCAGTACAATTAACATTCTGAATAATAATCTGGTAACCCTGGAAAACGGATATGCCATTTTTATTGGTCATACCAGTGATGTTCAATCCTGTGATTATAATAATTATTATTCTCCCGGCAGGATGTTTGCATGGTGGCACGGGGGTGGAGATTGTGAAGACTTCCGAATACTGAAAAAAGTAAGTCAGGACAATACACACTCGGTTTTTGCCTACCCGTATTTTGTAAGTGATACTGACTTGCATGCCCGGTCGGCCTGGCTCGACGGCATGGGTACGCCCTTGGACAATATAACGGAAGATATAGATGGAGAGGTGCGTGATGCCACCCATCCAGATATAGGAGCAGATGAGTTTACCGCTTCGCCCAGTGTGCAACCTCCCATGAGCGGAACCAAAACCATTGGAAACGGGGGTAATTATGCAACCCTGAACGATGCCATTCTTGAAGCTCAGGTAAAAGGGGTCTCCGATACATTAAAACTACAGTTTTTAAGTGGAACCTATGACGAGCATTATATAATTCCACCCATTCCCGGCGCCGGTTCTAAACACCCGGTTATCCTGGAATCTTTTTCCGGTGATCCGGAAGATGTGCATCTCCGCTATGATGCCGGAAGTAATGAGGATAACTATATCTTCAAGCTAAAAGGGAGTTCATTTATACATTTTAAAAACCTCACATTTGACGGAAATGGTAAACAATATTGTAAAGTCTTTGATCTTAAAGGGATGGTTGACAGTCTTCACATCGAATCCTGCCGGATCAACGGGTCAACCCAAAGTGATGTCAATTCAAATGCAACCCTGATCTATTCTGAAGATTATAACCTGCACAGCATTCTTATTAAAAACAATATTTTTAGTTATGGAAGAACCGGCATATTATTGAATTGTCCCTACCATTTATCTGCACCGGGAACATTTTACTTAGTGAATAATCAGTTTCTCAATGTAGCGTATCAGCCGGTCTATCTGTCTCATGTGAATTCACCTGCTTTTATTAATAACCAAATGGAAAGCAATGCCTACGGGATATTTATAGCTTATGCCAATACAGCTTTGAAAATTGAAAAAAACTATATCCGGGCACCCTATGGATCCGGTATTGATA
>WFSC01000263.1 GCA_015486185.1 Bacteroidales bacterium
CGTATTTACATCATCAAATAAAGAAGATAAATTCAATTAAGAATTAGCCAAATGTGGTCCTAAGAATGGGTAGTACCTTAGGGTCCCAGAATAGCCACCGCCGGGAAATTTAACAATAACTTAGTGATTTCCCCTTCAATTGAACGTTTTACGAACATATCAAAAACATTTTACCATGCATATTGCTAATATTACTTGCAATTTACATGGTATTTGTTTAAAAAACAAATTTTGTTTATCACAAAATTCGACTACAAAAAGTTTTTTTGGATTTTACTATTCCTCCTGCTTCAGCAACCTCGGCCCGGAGAGGATGATGCCCCAGGCGCCGAGGGGGGCTGTGAGGAGGATGCTCAGAACGGCCATGGCCAGGATGGTGTCGCCTGGGCCGGTGCTCATACCGGCGGCTTTCATGGCCAGGAGGGGTGCCCCACCGATGGCGGCCTGCACTGTCGCTTTGGGAATGTAAGAGATCACCACGAAGAGCCGCTCTTTGCGGTTCAGGTCCGTCCCCAGCACACTCATCCAGGTGCCGAGGCTCCGGAACAGCAAGGCGATGAAGATCAGCAACGCGCCGTTCAGTCCCGTATCCCACGCTACCTTGACGTTCACCTGGGCCCCTACCATCACAAAGAGTACGATCTCGGCCGGCACCCACAATTTGGCCAGCTGGCTGGAGACCTCATGGGCGTACCTGCTGCGGTTCTTCAGGATGATGTAGCCGATGGTCATCACCGCCAGCAGGGAAGCAAAAGGCACATAGTCCCTGGTCAGATCCTCGAGGCTCATCAGCAGCACGGCCACAGAGAGGATGGTCAGCACACGGTGGGTGGCCGGCGGGTTGTAACGGTCGAAGATCTTGTAGAGGAGGGCGCCTGTACCCAGCCCGACGGCAATGCCCACCACAATGGAGATGGGTATGGATACCAGCTCCCAGGCCAGGTTGACCTGCCGGCCCGTATAGATCCCGATCAGTACGCTGTATATGACGATCACAAAGACATCGTCAATAGAAGAACCTGCCAGTACAAGGGTGGGAATACCTTTGTCCGTTCCTCTTTTTTCTTCAATAAACCGGATCATTAAGGGCACAACCACAGCCGGCGAAACTGCTGCCAGCACCGATCCGAGAATAGCCGATTCCATCCTGTTCAGGGGCAGAAAATAAGGCCCCAGAAAAGTGATAGCCGTTCCTTCAAAGACCGCCGGAACAAAGGAGAGCAGTAAAGCCGATCTCCCGACCTTTATCAGGGTGTCTTTCGAGAGCTCAAAACCTGCCCGGAGGATGATCACAATCAAAGCTCCCATTCTCAAATCCGAGGATATGGCCAACAGCGAAGGATCCAGCCAACCCGTCACATAGGGTCCGGAAATAATCCCCAGTAATAACATCCCAACCAAAGGGGGCGTTTTGATATACTTAAAAAGGTAAGCAATAATAAAACTGGATACAATAAGTGCCGCCAAATTTTCTGCCATAACGGTAATATTCTTAAGTTAAACAAATATTACAGAGGTCATTAGCACAATCTATATTGGCGGTTTCGGGAGAACCTCATTCCCATGAGGCGGCAAAAGTAAAAATTTTTACTAACAGTAAAAGAAAAATGTGTATTTTTCAGTACTAAACAAAAAAACCGAAACACATGTCAAATAATCAGCTCAATAAGATTTACTTCACTTTTCCTGTGCTTATTATTTTATTCTCAATATCCATTGTTTCCTGCCATCCAGCCGCAAAACAGGAGAAGCCGAAACCTTTCCGGACTACCGTACAACATCCCGAATGGAGCCGGCATGCGGTTTTGTATGAAGTAAATATCCGGCAATACACCCCCGAAGGAACTTTCCGTGCTTTTGAGGAGCATCTTCCCCGTCTGAAAAGGCTGGGCGTGGATATCCTCTGGCTGATGCCTGTCTATCCTGTCGGTGAAAAAAACCGGAAAGGGTCGCTGGGAAGCTATTATTCCGTCAGGGATTATACCAGCGTCAATCCCCATTATGGCAGTCTGGAAGACCTGAAACATCTGGTGAAGCAGGCACATACCATGGGTTTTCACGTATTGCTCGACTGGGTGGCCAATCATACCGCCTGGGATCATTCCTGGGTAAAAAAACATCCTGATTGGTATGAACATGATTCAACAGGACATTTCGTTTCTCCCTACGACTGGACCGATGTGATCCAGCTTAACTATTCCAATCATCATTTATGGGCAGCCATGGTCAGAGCCATGAAATACTGGATCACCGAAACGGATATTGATGGTTTCCGGTGCGATTATCCCGGACACATCCCAGTGGCTTTCTGGGACTCTGCCCGTACGGTGCTGGGAAAAACAAAGCCTGTTTTCATGCTGGCCGAGGATGAAGAACATCCTCAACTGCTCGCCCATGCTTTTGATATGAATTATGCCTGGGAACTCATGCATCTGACCGAACACATAGCCAAAGGAAAAGAAAAAGCTTCTGCCCTGTCCTCCTATTTTATCCGGCAGCAAAAAATTTATCCCCCGGATGCTTACCGGCTCAACTGCATCACCAACCACGACGAAAATTCTTGGAACGGTACGGTATTTGAAAGATACGGAGATGGTGTCAGGGCTTTTGCCACACTTATATTCACCGTACCGGGTATGCCCCTCATCTACTCAGGCCAGGAAGCCGGTTTGAACAAACGCCTCCGTTTCTTTGAAAAAGACACCATCAACTGGAGTGATACAACGACCTGGAGCCCTTTCTATCGCCAGCTCATCCGTCTGAAACACCACTGCCAGGCACTTGGAAACGGAATAGCCGGGGGGCCATTGAAAGTACTATACAACAACAAAGAAGACCGGGTATTCTCTTTCATGCGACAGAAAGGAGAAAATAAAATCATCGTTATCCAGAACCTGTTCTCCAATCCCACAGATACAAAAATCTATTATCCTTTTAAGAAGGAACCTTTCACCTTGTATCCTTCCCACCGGACCATGCTGTTTACTGACACCCTATCTTTTCACCTTACTCCCTGGTCTTCGCTTATCCTTTTATCCGGGAAACCATAACTTTTATCAACAAAACACGAACTTTTTAAAAATGTAGATCATCAAACCAAATTAAATCTGTTTTCGAATTATCCGGACAAATCCCAGAATATACCCTTACGTTCCACCAGTTTCGGATCTTTTCGAATGATTTCTGACAGGATTTTTATTGTTGTTACCAAACCCGTACAACTCCTGTCATAAAAAACCGTACCGTCAACAACAAATTTCAATGGAGGTGTTTCCCAGGAAAATATGGAAAACAACCTCTCTTCATCCAGGCTGCCGGCATCTTTTCTGTTTTCCTCCAAAGTGGAATGGGGTTTTCCTATGATCAAAATATCAGGTATCTTTTCAAAATATATATCAGAAGTGATAAACATATCCTCTCCGTAGATCAAAGGAATTGCACCGGATATTTCAATAAGATCGGACATCCAGCGCCCCGTTAGCTGTAAAGAAGGCCATTTACTGATCACAGCTACTACGTGTTGATTACTTCGTTTTATACCATATTTTTTTACAGTCTTTTTCAGATTTTTCTGACAATCAAGGATCAACTTTCCTCCCTTATCTTCATAACCAAAAATACCGGCAATCATTCGAATACTTTCAAATATATCATCCAGCGTTACCGGATAAAAATCAATTATCCGGCATCCCGGAAGTCCGTCCTGTTCCAGGATCTTCTCCGCCTCCTCACTGGTGAGCCCGGAAAGATTCAGCATCCCTTCGGTTATGATATGAGATGGTTTCAACGACCTTAACAGATCCATGTCCACAAACCACTTTGACAGAAGTATTTCAGTCAGTGTAATTTTATTACCACTGCCGGATTTATATTTACCGGGAGTAGTAACTACAGGTATTCCTTTGGGATTGCCTGCAGTAATCAAGGCATCATGTGAAAGCCCGGCTATCCAGTGATCCATATCCAGATCGAGCAAAACCTGCGTTCCCCATGACGATAACGAAACAATCCGAACTTCCATATCCTGATCAAATCATTTATGCCAATTATAAAAATACAATTTTCCTCATATAACACAAACTACTTGTGAGGAAGTTTTCCGATATACATAACACGATTTATCAAGCCGTATTGTTTAATGTACTTTATATTATGGGATTAGTAATGAAATCTGGTCCCGGGCAAAATGATTACCTTTGCAAAAACAGGTTTTGTGGAAAAAGGAAGAGTTGTCAAGGCTGCCGGCAGATGGTACACGGTTGAAACAGCAGATCACAGGAAATTACGCTGTGCCATAAAAGGCAGCTTCCGGATCAGGGGAATCCGGTTATCCAACCCGGTTGTAGTGGGCGATTATGTTACCTTCGAGCCGGACCCTTCGGGAGAAACAGGTTTGATCACACACGTGGAAAGCCGTAATAACTATATCATCCGTAAGTCAGCTAATCTCTCCTATGAGGCACAGATCATTGCTGCCAATATTGACCAGGCTTTTCTGATCGTTTCTCTGGTCAAACCCAGGACCCTGTTGCCATTTATCGATCGTTTTCTGGTAGCAGCCGAAGCCTATCGCATACCGGTTACGCTGGTATTCAATAAAACGGACCTGTATGGAGAAAAGGAACTGGAGGAACTGGAAACGCTAACGAAATTATACAAGAAAATAGGTTATAAAATATTGCATACATCAGTTCCCCTAAAATTAAACCTTGAAAAATTCAAGGATATGCTGACCGGTCATGTTTCCCTGTTATCAGGTAATTCAGGGGTTGGAAAATCTTCTCTCATCAATGCTGTCGAGCCCACCCTGCAACTCAAAACAAAGCCTGTATCGGATTATCATAAAACTGGAAAACACACAACAACCTATGCTGAAATGTTTTCCCTTGGTTTTGGAGGATATATCATAGATACACCGGGAATACGGGGATTTGGACTGGTGGATACGGATAAAAATGAGATCTATCATTTTTTCCCGGAAATTTTTAAAGCCGCCGCCAACTGCAGTTTCTACAACTGTACCCACACCCATGAACCGGGATGTGCAGTAAGAGAAGCAGTGGAAAAAGGAGAAATTGCCTTGTCAAGATATAACAGTTATCTGGACCTTTTTTATGACAAGGAAAAGAAATACAGATAAATGAAATAATAAATTTACTTTAATTTTTTATATTAGTGGCTAATTTTAACAAGGTGCTA